>JAPUKF010000236.1 GCA_027295805.1 Acidobacteriota bacterium
GGCCCAGGCAAGCCGGATTCCGCCCCGAAGACCGAACCCGATGCGGGCCCGCGCTGGCGGCAGCCGCCCTGGCTGGCAGCGGTGGTCCTGTTCCTGGCCTCCATCCCCGCCCTGGCCGTGAGCCTGCAGTTGATCCAGCACCCCGCTCGCCCGGTCAACTTCGACACCACCCTGGCCGCCAGGCAGGTCTACCTATCCAGAGTCATGGACGAATATCTGCCCCGGAAGATGAAGGGCTGGCGCGCATTCGTGGACAAGCCGGTCACCGGCATGCCCCGCGCCCAGCTTGAGGGGCCGGGACAGGTGCGCATCACCTCCTGGCAAACCCACCGCCGCCGCTTGACCGTCACCGCCCAGGCCCCGGTGCGCCTGGTCCTGCGCACCTTCCATCACCCGGGCTGGGCCGCCTGGGTGGACGGCGAACCCGCCCCGGTGCTTGCCGACAATCCTCTCCATGTGATCACGGTGGCCGTGCCGGCCGGCAGCCATGAGGTCGAGGTGCGCTTCACGGCCACGCCCGACCGGGTGCTGGGCCGCGCCCTCAGCTTCCTGGGCGTTGCTACAATCGCAGCTTTCGCCGTTCGCCGGCGCTTCACACGGCCAAGGCCCCAGCGTCGTCCTGATGAGAACCCGCTATGAGATTATCGGACAAGCCCGCAAGCGATGATCACGACAGACCGGCGGCTCGCGTGCCCGGCCTGGCGGGGCGTGTCCTGCCGCGCCTGGCCATGGCCGTGGCGGCGCTCACCCTGGGGCTCGCCACAGCGGTCTGCAGCCGGGCCCCGGCGGTATCGGACTGGACCATCGTTCTCATCAGCGTGGATACTCTGCGGGTCGACCATCTGGGCACTTACGGTTACGACCGGCCCACCAGCCCGACCATCGATGCCCTGGCCGACGAGGGCGTGGTCTTCGAGCAGGCCATCTGCCAGAACACAAACACCAATCCTTCCCATGCATCCATGCTCTCAGGACTGTACCCACACAGCCACGGCAATCGTGACAATTTTTACCGCATGGCCGAGGATGTACGCATGCTGCCCGAAGCCCTCCATGAGGCCGGCTACAAGACAGCCGGCTTCGTGTCCGGGTACACCCTCAAGGATCGGATCTGCGGTCTCGCGCGGGGCTTCGATCTGTACGATGATGACTTCAGCGGCAAGGAGCGCCAGGGCGGCCAGACCACCGACCGCGCCCTGGCCTGGCTGCGCACCCATGCCGAGGATCGGTTCTTTCTCTTCCTCCACCTGTTCGACCCCCATGGGCCCTATGATCCACCGGCCGACCGCCCCGTCCGGTTCGAGCCCCGTGGTCCTGAGCGCAAGGTCGAGCCCCAGCGAATTCCACGCTACCAGCGGCTTCCCGTGGGCGCCCCCGAAGATGCCCACTGGACCGACCTGCGTCTCTACGAAGCCCGCTACGACGAGGAGATCGCCTACGCCGACAGCCAGGTTGCGCGCCTTCTCGACCAGTTGCGTCAACTGGGCCTGCGCGAGCAAACCATCATCCTGTTCACATCGGACCACGGTGAAGCCCTGGACGAGCGCGTCCACCTCCTGGATCACGGCGGAGGCATCGGCGATGAGGAAATCCGCGTGCCCCTGATCCTGTGGCTCCCGGACCGGCGTTTTGCCGGCCAGCGGTTCACAGGCCAGGTCGAGCTCATCGATATCGCGCCCACCCTGGCGGCCCTGGCAGGCGTGGACATGGGCGACGGCCTCCAGGGAGTCAACCTCCTCCCCCACCTGGAAGGGGGAACCAGCGATCCCCACCGGTCGGCCTTCATCGAAACCCGCATGATCCCCCACCGCTGGCGGGAGCGGGGCTACCGTTTGAATCCCCGGGACACCCTCAAGGCGGTGCGCCGTCCTGACAGCAAACTGGTTGTCTTTCCCGGTCTCCCACGCAATTACATCGAGCTCTATGATCTTGAGGCCGACCCGGCCGAGAAGCACAACATCTATCCGGTCGCGGAAGCTCAGGCCCGTCCCCTCATCGATAACCTGGATCACTTCCTGGCCCTGCCATCCCGCCTGAACCAGGTCGCAAGCCCCGAAGCCGACCCGGAGACCCGCGAGATATTCCGGACTCTCGGCTACGTCGATTGAACCGGCCTCGCTCACAAGCAGGCGCCGCCGGACTCCTGGTCGTGGTCCAGGTCCTGTTCGGGGTGCATTACTTTGCCGCCAAGATCGTGCTGGCAGAGATACCACCTCTGGCCTGGGCCGGCCTGCGGGTCACCGCCGCCGCCGTGTTCCTCCTGCCTCTCGCTTTTCTCATCAGCGGCCGCCGGGCTGTGCCCAAGCCTGCGGACCTGGCCCGCCTGGCCGGACTCTCCCTGCTGGGCGTGGTCATCAACCAGTGGGCCTTCGTGGAGGGATTATCACGCACCTCCATCACCCACAGTGCCCTCATCAATACCGGCATCCCGGTGTTGACGCTCATCTTCGCCGTTCTCATGGGGCAGGAGCGTGCCAATCCCGGCAAGATAGCCAGCATCTTCCTGGCCATGCTGGGGGTCCTGATTCTGCTGCGGGTTGACGCCATGGTCCTGGACCGAGCGACGCGCGGAGATCTCATCACTCTCATCAACGCCACATCGTTCTCTCTCTTCCTGGTGCTGTCGCGACCCCTCCTCACGCGCCTGGACCCGCTCATGGCCACCGGGTTTCTCTTCGCCTTCGGCAGCCTTGTGCTGCTTCCCCTGGGCGCCCCTCTCTGGCTGCAGATCTCGCCGGCTTCCCTGCAGCCCGCGACCTGGATCTGGGGCGCCTTCGTCGTCCTGGGCGCCACCGTGGTGGCCTACACTCTTAATTACCTGGCCCTGCGACGGGTGGAATCTTCGGTGGTGGCCCTGTTCATCCTTCTGCAGCCACTTCTGGCCGCAAGCGCCGACGTCTGGGTGATGGGCCGCGCATGGACCCTGCGCCTGAGTGCCGCGACTCTCCTCATCGGTGGTGGCGTCGTCTGCGCCCTCCTGGCTGGTCGCAGGCGCACCGTGACACCCTTGCCCCGGGGTGGATGAGGGAAGACGGCCGGGCCGCCCTGCTACGTGGCGCCACCGGCTTCCCGCAGCCGCTTGCGCACGAAGTCGCCCGGCAGCGCAGCCAGGAAGTGCCCGGCTCGCGGCCCCCGTTCCTTGCCGATGAAAGCCAGGTAGATGGCCGCAAAATATGGGGCCGGCTTTTCCCCACCCAGCTCCTTGATGAGATCGTAGATCAGGGTATGAAGTTCATCGCCCCCGGTTTCATCGGGGAGGCGCCGGGCCAGTTCTCCCAGGAACGCCTGCTGAGATTCACTCAGCCCGGCGGCGGCAGGCGGGAGCTCAGGAGCCAGAGCGAAACGGACATCTTCAGGGGCGAACCGGTCCAGCCAGCAATGCACATACTCGAGGTAACGCGCCAGCAGCCGCAGGTCTGAGACTTCCACGCCGACACGGCGCAGAACAGAGGCGGTGCGCTCAGGATCGAAGTCTCCGATCTGCGCCATGCTGACAAGCTGGCGAAACGAAATGCCGAGCATGGAGCGTCCGGGGATCTGAGCCAGTTCCACGGCGCGTTCATTCCGATTCTTGTTGGCCGGATTCTCCAGTTCGTCCATGAGGGTCAGGAGCGCCAGGCCGGGATCGAAGCGGATAGCCCTCTGGGGCTCGGCCCGCAAAACCATGTAGCGCAGAAGTTGCGGGGGCACGACCTCCAGCATGCCATGGATGGAGAGAACGTTCCCCTTGCTGGATGACATGTCGCCTTGACCGCGCAACGCGATCCATTCATACGGGATGGGATGAGGCGGCTCATAAGCGAAGACTTCACGGGCGATACGCACGCCGGTGTCGTAGGATCCGCCGCGGCTGGCGTGATCCTTGCCAAACGGCTCCATGGTGACACCAAGGGCCTTCCAGCGCGCCGGCCAGTCCACCCGCCAGGTCAGCTTGCCGCCCCCGGCAAACGGCGTCGTACCTTCCTGGCCGCAGTCACAACGGTACGCCACGTTGCGTGCCTTGAGATCAAACCCGGTCACCGCGGTATGGGTCAGGCGCCAGCAGGAACTGCAGCGCGCATCGAAGGGCGACCAATCGGCGGCCACCTCCTTGCCGGTCAACTCGGTGAGAATACCGGCGATGGTGTCCCGTCCGACCAGGGCGAGGCCGATCACTTCATCCATGGCACCGGAGGCATACAGCTCATGGGCGCGCACGATTTCCGCGGCGACGCCAAGATCCTGCAGGGCTTCCAGGAACGGTGCGAGAAAGTGGTCGCCATAGGAGACATGCCGGCCACAGGGACAGGCGATGCCGGACAGCGACTGGCCCACCAGAGGTTCGTAGACATCCTTCTCGAGAAAAGGGTAGACGCGGCGGAGGGGATCCAGATTGTCGGCGATGAACACCAGGCGCGCGGGAAGCGCCTTTTCCCCCAGAACCCGGTAGACCCCGTCGGCGGTCATGACCTCCCGGAGGTTGCCCAGGTGAATCTCGCCGGACGGAGAGATGCCGGTGGCCAGCACCTGACCATCCTCCCGGGGCGGCAATTCAGCCACCAGATCGTCTGCCCAATAGCTCATGCTCGTCTCCGCGGGCGCGATCCTAGCAAGGCCGGCGCACCTTGCAAAATTACCATGATGCCTTCCCCCCCGGCTCTGTCTCTGGCGCACAGAGGTGGCGGCATTCCTCTGCGGGCGGGGATCCGCAGCCGACGCCGGCAGGACTTGACCTGTGAGCCATGACCGATATCATGGGCAAAAATGGGAGGAGCACTCCATGCTGATGCTCGGATTCGGGAAGAACCACACTCATCACAGGGGCGGTTCAGCGTCCGATCCCTCCTACCGCTATCGTGTCGACAGCCGCCGCAGCCTTCTGGATCGCTACGACCTGGTGACCCTGCACTCAGATCGCGAGAATCACGATGAACGCCAGCGCCTGGCCCACGTCCTGGAAGAAGCGGCCAGCGAGGGCTGGCGTCTGGTGGGGATCTCAGACGACGACTTCATCTTTCGACGCCGGGCAGGCCAGTCACTGCGCTGAGACCCGTCAGCCGGCCAGTTGCCTGACCGCGGTGCGCTTGCACAGCACCGACACCAAGCTGGATCTGGCGGGCCAGGAATCCCGAGGAACCGGAACTGACAATCACGGACACCCCTTCCTCCCGGCTGAAAATTTCACTCTGGTCTTCCACCACCTGGGCCACGCTGGCAGCCGCCAGCACCAGGATCTCGACCTCCGGCTGCGGCGCCAGGGAACAACCGGCGAAGAAGACCACCCCGAGCAGGAGACTCTTGCACCGGCTCCTCATGGTTCGACCCTCAGGCCTCACTGTCATGGCGCGCGTCATGTTCCACTCAGCGGCGCAAGACCCGGAAGCCGGCACCACTCACTTCCAGCGGCGCGTAATCGGCGTTCAACGCCTGGACACGATCCAGCCGGATCTCGATCGGGCCCGGCACCAGAACTTCCCACATGGTGGTCACCAGGACCTGAATTTCCGTCGGCGGCTGACCTCCCAGGCCAGTGCGGGCAACGGTGATGCGCAACTGCCCGGCGACGGGATCATCCTGGTAATCCACCCTGGCCGGGGCGCCTGCCTCGGCCAGAAAGGAACCCGGCACCGGCGTGCCCCGGGGCCGGACCCGGGCAGGGTCATAGTTCAGGTTGAACGAAACCGCGCCGAGATCGGCCAGACCGGCAACAGGACGCAGGGAGAGATCGAGCTCCATGGGCAGACCGGCGCCACCGTGGGCACGGACAAGCCAGGGCTGGGGCAAGTTGGATGGCGCCGGCACCATCTCCACCTGGAGGCACTGTGGTCCCGCGGGCCGGGCTGCCCCGCCGGAGCGGTACCCGGGCGCAGCCGGTGTACACGGGGAATCGGCCGCCAGCAGATAGTAGAAGAACGTCCCGGGCGCCGGCCCTTCAGGGTCATCCATCTTCCCGGTCTCAAGCCCCATCTCCCGACAGGTGTGGTTGTACCGAAACGGCTCGCCGGCCTCTCTCACGCCGCGGTAGACCAGCCATGAACCCTCGGCGCTCCCCCACGACAGCAGGTGTCCAGGTTCATGCCCCACCTGGAGTCGCACCGTCCTGGGTGGGGTCGGCAGCCCGGCGGCGGGATCGCCGGGGTCACAATCCACATCGTCAGGAACACCATCACCATCGGCATCGTCATCGCAGGCATCACCCAGACCATCCAGATCCGCATCCTGCTGCGCGGGATTGCCCAGTCCGGCGCAGTTGTCGCGGCTATCGCCCACCCCATCAGCATCCGTATCAGGTCCGGCCGCCATCCCGGCCGCATCATCCGCCGATGGGTCGGTCACGCCGGCCAGAGTCGATCTCCCCTCAGCGCCCGGCACGCCGCCGCCATCTGCTCCGTCGGCATCCTCCCTCACCGGCTCGGGAGGAGGCTCGCTCTCTTCGTCCGCTTGATCCTCCGGCTCATCGGTGGGCTCGTCATCCTGGCTCTCGTCATCGTCAGGCTCATCCAGATTCAACGGCTCACTGTTGGCGGAAAAATAGAGTGATTCCAGGTTGCCCACGTAGACCATCTTGATGACGAACGTCACCTCCCCGCCGGCCGGAAGGCCGGGATGACTGCGCGGCAATTCAGCGCGTGTCTCGCCGATGGAGGGCAGTTCCGCCAGCGGACGCGCCCGTGAGAGAGCCGACTGGGAGGGGTGCGCCCCCGGGTAGGCATAGAGGCGATACCCGGCCAGAGCCGATGGCGCACCATCGGTGGACACCGTACCCCGGGCTTGATCCCACTCGAGACTCACGCTTTCCTCATCGGCGAAACGCACCCGGGGCACCGGGATAGGCGCCAGGCCGCCAACGGCGGAGATGCCGTTCCGCAAAACCTGCCCCGAGGTCCCGGCCGAGAGAGGCTCGAAACAGGCCACGGCCTTCCTGCCTCCCTGGCAGTTGATCTTGCCGGAATCCCCTACCTCGCCGAAGCGCAGAATCTGCGACTGGGCACCGTAGTAACCCACATGATCCCGCCCTCCCGGACTCAGGACCCCGTCCCAGACCACGTAGAAGGGAATGTCATAGCGGCCTGCGGCGTTCGGGAAATTGCCGCTGAGAGCGACATCGGTCTGATAGGCACCGCGGCGCCGATAGCGGGGCACACCATCCACACCGGCACCCATGTTGATCTCGGGGCCGGCCACGGTGTGGTAGATGCGATAGCGCAGGGTGCAGGCCCCGCCGGCGCCGCAACTGAACGGGTCGGCACCCACGTCCAGGACCCAGGCATCGAGGATCTCGCCGCTTCCCTGGCCCTGGAGCCATGCAGGCGCCAGCAGGGCAAGAACAAGGATGATGGTCCGGACGCCACGGCAGAAAGCCGGCCAATGGAAACGGGGACACGCCACGTGCTGCAGAATACCACCCTGACGGCGATACGCGCCGACCGCCACCTGCAAGATTGGGCCCCTTGAGCGCTCAGTCCCTCTCCAGGCTCACCAGCGTGGCGCCATCGCCGCCATCGCCGGGGCCGCCGGGATTGAAGGCTGCCACCGCGGGGTGACCACGGAGGTGCTCCCGCACCGCGCTCTTGAGCCGCCCGCTGCCATGACCATGGACGATCCTGACTTGCCGGTGTCCGGCCAGCAGAGCCCGATCCAGATAGCGATCCAGTTCCTGCAAGGCTTCCTCCACCCGCTGGCCACGCAGGTGGAGTTCCAGCGGCAGGTCCTCTCCGCCGACCGCCTGCACCTTCACCTCCGGCCTGGCCTGTTCCCCGGCGCCTGCCGCCAGACGCCGGACCTCTTCACGACGCATCACCAGGTGGGTCTGGCCCACGGCAAGGGTCAAGCGGCCATCGCGGTGAACTCTTTCCACGATGCCTTCGCGTCCCAGGGCGACCAGAGTCACACGATCCCCCACGTTCACCGGCTCAGAATCCCCATGGCCGCCGGCCGTGTCCGGCCGCGCACCCATGACCTCACGCCGAGCCAGACGGGAAAACTCCGCCCGGGCCTTGGCCTCGGCGCGACGCCGCTGTTCCCGGCCGAACTCTCGTTCGATCTGATCCAGGGCCAGGCGCCCCGCTTTCTCCAGACGGCGCCTGGCGGCATCCACAGCCGCCTCCACGGCCAGAACCTGTGCGTCCGCGGCCCGGCGGCGCGTCACGGCAGATTCCCTGGCATGGCGATCCGCCTCCTCCTCCCGATCCCTGGCGGAGCGCAGCGCCGCCTCCGCCGCGGCGGCGAGATCCGCGAGGCGTGCCACATAACGCTGGGTCATGCGTCCCGTCTCGGGCACCAGACTGCGGGCGTGCTGGACGATGGTCTCGGGCAAGCCCAGGCGAGCGGCAATATCCAGACCGCCGGAGCGCCCGGCCACTCCCGTCAGCAGCCTGTAAGTAGGGCGGAGATTCTCCTCATCGAACTCCACCGAGGCGTTGGTCACACCGGCGGTGGTCTCGGCGTAAGCCTTGAGGCCGTTGTGATGGGTGGTCACCAGGACAAAGCCGCCCTGGGCGCGGAAATGTTCCACCACCGCCACTCCCAGCGCCGTGCCCTCCTCGGGATCCGTGCCGGTGCCAAGTTCATCCACCAGAACGAGAGCGGGGTTCTCGACCTCGCCGGTCATGCGCACCAGGCTCCGGATGTGGGATGAAAAGGTCGAGAGGTTCTCCCGAATCGATTGATGGTCCCCGATGTCGGCAAGGACCTGGCGAAACACCGGCATGACCGCGTGGCGGGCCGGGATGGGGAGGCCGGCCTGGGTCATGAGGGCGGCCAGACCGACGGTCTTGAGAGCGACTGTCTTGCCCCCGGTGTTGGGACCGGAGATCACCAGGACGCGGCAGCCATCCCCCAGGATGAGGGAAATGGGTACAGCCTTGCCGCCGCTTTCGGCCAGACGGTCCATGAGAATCATGTGGCGGGCATCACCCAGCTCAAGATTCCCGTCAACCGCGAGCCGCGCCGGGCGCGCGTCGAAATCACCGGCGAGACAAACCGCCGCGGCCAGCAGGTCCAGGCGCCCCACCACAGCCGTCGCCGCCAGCAGCGCCGGTCGCAGGCGGCGGGCCAGATCACTGAGTTCGGTCAGGATCCTGACCACCTCGGCCGCCTCCGCCTCCTGCAGGCGCATGAGGTCATTGTTGAGTTCCACCATGGCCAGAGGTTCGATGTAAAGGGTGGCTCCGGAAGATGAGGTGCCGTGCACGATGCCGTCCATGGACTTCCGGTGATCGGCACGGACCGGCAGGACGAACCGGCTGCCGCGCTGGGTCACGTATTCATCACGCAAATAGCGCTCCGCCTCCGGTCCCTCCAGATAGGCTGCCATGCGGCGGCGCAGATGCTCGGCGGCGGCCGCATGCCGGGTGCGCAGGGAGCGCAGGCGTGGGCTGGCCCCATCTTCCAGTCCTCCGTCAGCGGCGAAGACACCGCGGCAGGCCTGGATCAGGGGCGCCAGGTCGCCCACCGACTCCAGGGACCCGAGCACGCCCGGTGCCAGATCTCCATGGGGCCGGATCTGATCCCGCAGCTCGGCCACCGTGGCGGACAGGCTGGCCAGATTGCGCAGACTCTCGCCCGGAAGGACAGCGCCGCTCGCTTCCAGGATCCTCAGGTCAGCGGTGGGATCCTGGAGCCGGGGAAAGCGCAGGCGGCTTGATGCTTCTGCCAGGGTCAGGCCTTCCCGGAGCAATGCCAAGCGCTCCTGGACCTCCTCATGCTCCGGGCTGGGCACCAATTGTGCCGCCCGTTCCTTTCCCATGGGCGTCGCCGCTCGCGCCGCCAGCAGGTCCCGGACTTGCGGGAACCCCAGGTCGTCCAGGGCGAAACGATTTTCCGGAGAGATGGGGCCTCCGGGACCCGCTTCAGGAGTCCGGCTCACCATCACCCGCCAGCTTACGCACGGCATAGGTGGCGTAGTGGAGTCCGGACCCCACCGTGGCCAGAAGACAGGCAGCGACACAGAAATGCGCCACCCAGACCCACTGCACCGCGAGAGCATTGAGGAGGAGAAAGACGGAAACTGTCGTGATCTGCACGCCCGTGGTGATCTTTCCCGGGAGCGTCGGCGGGAACCGCTTCAGGCCCAGGGCCATGTTGAAGAGAACCGCCACCAGCACGATGAGAAAATCCCGGCTGATGACCATGACGGTGAGCCATACGGGCAACCGGTTTTCCAGGTGGAACTGCGGCAGGGACAGCATGGGTGGCAACGAGAGAACCACGAACGCGGCCGTCATCAGGAGTTTATCGGCCGCAGGGTCCAGGAAGGCGCCAAGGGCGGAGCGCTGGCCGGTCATACGGGCCACCAGGCCGTCCAGACCGTCGGTCACGCCGGCCAGGATGAAGATTCCCAGGGCCCATCCCATATGACCGTAGAGAGTCGCCACCACAAAGAACGGGATGAGAATCATGCGGAACAGGGTCAACTGATTGGGCAGGGTCAGTCCCAACAGGTACCTCCGCCGGTGAGGGCCAGGGCCGGCCTCAGGACTCGCTGACGTCGATGGATCGGGTCTGGATGATGAACAACTTGCCCAGGGAAAGCAGGTCGCCGGGCTGGGCCTGGCGGAGCTGCTCAACCTGTTCCGGGCGCAAGACCACGTCCGTGAAGAACTCGCCCCCAACCTTCTTCACCTTCATGATGAGGGGGTTGTCGCCCAGGTTCCGGGACACGCTCTTGGGCAGGCGCAGCTTCTTCTGGCTGCCATCACCGCGCACGACATAACGGGCCGGCGCGTCAATCTTGACCTCCAGATCTGCGGGACCAAACAGAAGGGTTCCATCTTCAGCCAGGATACGGGGGAAGAAGGCGGCCTGCAGGGTTGTGCCGGCCGCGTCGAAAACCACGCTGGTGAAAGAGCCGCCCGAGCTTCCGGCCAGCGTACCCTTTGGGGAGTCGGCGAAAGCGGCTTGCCGGATCGATCCACTCAACGCCTTGCGGCCATAGATGGGCATGCGATAGGTGGCCGTCATGGTGACATTGACCGTCTTCTGAGCCTTCAGGGAGGACTGCTTGCCTGCCAGCTTGCGCAGGATCTCTTCCAGCTGAGCGTCACCGGCAAGGCGCTTCTCACCTGTGAGGTTGATGCCGCGCAGGAGACGGTAGAGGGACTGCTTGGCGATTTCATCGGCCGCCTCGATGGCGCGAATCTTGGCGTGGCTGGCGCCGAACCGCTCCGTCTGGTAGGGAGCCTCGACAACGACTTCGGCGTATCCCGCGCCCCAGTTGACAAAACCGGTCTTGACCCGTTCGGTATAGACCTCCAGTCCGGCCAGATCCACGGCTTCCTGGGCCCTGGCCGGAGAGTGGCTCGCCGCCAGAAACAGGGCCGGCAGAAAGATGACAGACAAGATGCGTTTCACGGTATTCCTTTCAACACTGAAGCCACGTCGGTCAATTATATCCCTTCCGGACGGGGGCTCAGGATGTTGGCGCTGAGCCTTCACCGCTGTCCCCCGGCCCCCCGACTTCCTTTTCCGGGAGGCCTGGGGCCAGCTTCTCTGGGACCGGCGCCTCCTTCTTGCGCCCCTTGGCGATCTCCATGCGGTTGTTGAACCCTTCCCGGGGGCGGGTGCGAGCCGGGGCCACCACCGGCCCGATGGTGGAAATGGCGTGCTTGAAAACAATCTGGTCGCCCTGGGCCGTCTCCAGCAGAATCGTGAATTTGTCAAATGAGCGGATGCGGCCCGTGAGACGCCTGCCGGTATTGAGAAAGACAGCCAGCCGGCGTTTCTCGCGCCGGGCCTGGTTGAAGAACTCGTTCTGGATGTTCGCTGATGTTCCCTCGTCCATGACCCCTCCGTCGCCTCATCCGGCCCGGCCAATGATAGCCAGTGCCGCCCTTGTCATGTTCTCACCCGGCTCATCGCCGGCCAGCCATTGCAGGCCCGGTTCCCGCCTGAACCATGTCATCTGTCTCTTGGCGTACTGACGCGTGGCAATGACGGTGCGCCGCCGTGCCTCGGCCTCGCTGTACTCCCCGCGGACCACCGCCAGGCTCTCCCGATAGCCGATCCCCTTGAAAGCGTTGGCCGTTGGCGGGATACCGGCGGCCAGCAACCTGCGCACCTCGTCCACAAGACCAGCGTCAAAATAAGCCTGCGCCCGGTCCTCCAGGCGCGCCACCAGGCGCGCCTTCTCCATGCGCAGACCAATCTTCACGGCATCATACCGTTCCGGCCGCTTCCAGATCCCGCCGCCATCCCTGGCCAGGTGTTGAGAGAGGGGCTCGCCGGAGAGAAAAAGCACCTCCAGGGCCCTGATCAGCCGCTGGGTGTCGCCTGCTCCCAGTCGGCGCGCACTCTCCGGATCCAGGCGAGCCAGCAGGCGCTGCAGGTAGGCGGGGCCATGGCTGCCGGCCCGTGCCCGCAAACGCTCGCGCAGAGAATCGGACCGCCGCGGACCGGGGAAGAGGCCCCCGAGAAAAGCCCGGATATAGAAGCCGGTCCCCCCCACCATGATGGGGCGCAGACCTTCTTCCCGCAGCCGGGACACGGCGCGGTCAGCAGCGCGCACAAAATCACCGGCGGAAAAGTCATGCCTGGGATCCGCCACATCCACCAGCTCATGTCGAACTTGCGCCCGCGCGGCGGCATCGGGTTTGGCCGTTCCCAGGTCGAAGCCCCGGTAGACCTGCATGGCGTCGGCACTGATCAGGCCTCCCCTGAGCGCCAGCGCCAGATTCACGGCCAGCGCACTCTTGCCGACACCCGTGGGACCGACGATCACAACCATTGGCGCAGGCGACCCGGCCCTGCTGCGACCGGTGGCCGGCGACATCGGTGTCACGGCTCGGCCTCTGGTGCCAGGAGTTCCGGGTGCTCCGCCAGCAGGACCAGATCCACCGCGGTGTAATAGTGGTGCAGGATCTCCTGGTGATTCAATCCCCGCACAGCCATGCCAAAAGCCCCTACCTGGCAGAGTCCGACACCATGGCCCCAGCCCTTGCCGGCGAAGATGAATGCGCGCACCTTGCCATCAGGGTCGCGCTGGCGATCCACGGTGAAGAGTGTGTCCATGAGACCCAGAGCCACCCGGATATCGAATCCTCTCAGGGTGGCGGTTCCTTTACTGCCGAAGACCTTCATCTCCGCCACTCTGCCGGAGACGCCGCGGCGGACGACCTCCAGATCCTGCAGGTCTCCGAAATTCAGCCCGCGGCCGAGCGTCTTGGACAGATCCTCGCGCAGGATGCGCGTCTCCCAGTTATGCCGGGTGGAAAAACGGTCGTCGCTGAGACTGCGAAACGGCCGCGTGGCCTCCAGGTAATCGACCCGGCCCGCAGAATTCCGGTGGACCAGAACCGGCTCATGGCGCGTGAGCGCCAGGCGGCCCACCGGCACGGGGCCTCTCTCCGTCGCCCCAAACAGAAAAAGTTTGTCGGCCAGTTCCAGGCTCTCGCCCTCTTCACTTTCCAGCTTTCCGCCAGCGGTGGTGGCCACGCGTAGCTCCGTGACCGGTTCATCGGCGTATCTCTCGGCAAACCGGGCCAGGACGGTCAGGGCCTCCACGGCGCCTATCTCATCATTCCAGACCGCAGGCCCCACGGCCATGGTGAACGGGATCAGACTGTCCCGGGTGAGCAGGGCCAGATGGGGGCCACCCGCCTCTCTGACCTTGCGCGGCAGGGGATCCTCAGGCGCCAGCCCCAGCACCACCGCGGCGTCGGCCATCTGGAAGAGGCGCTCCAGGCGCTCCTGCCAGCCCATGAGTTCCACCAGGTCCCGGGCCATGCGGCCCCGGCGCACCCCCCCCGCCGGGTCCTTCCGGGGGAGGGGCTGCCGGCCCAGGAAGGGCGCCAGCCGCTGCAGCCAGTCCTGCCATCGCTCCGCCGCCAGAGTCTCGTCCATGCCCTCCGAGGTGATGAAGGCAGTTCCCACAACGCCCTGCACCACCAGGCGGGCGATGCCCCGGGCCAGTTCCGGCGCCCGCCTCAGGTAGGCCAGGTCATCACGCCCGTCCAGATAACTCACCACCTGGCTTCGCTCGTCCCGCTCGGGTGTGCAGACCACACCTCGCAGGTACGGCTCCGACTCTTCGGGGAAGACATTTTCCACATCTTCGGTGTGACCACCGCAGGTGGATGTGAACAGGGTATTGGCCAGTTCGCCCCGAGATGTGACGACCATTCCCCGGGTGTCTGCCACGGCTTGATCGCTCATGGGGTGCTCGCTGTCGGCTCCCCCATAGACCTGGCAGCGGGGTGAGTCGCAGATGTCAAAACCATGATCGACATATTGACCGCGGTTGCGGACGGCATAGGTCCGCGCCGCCACGCTCTGGGCCATGAGGGCCTCCAGTTCGGGGAAGACACCGGGCCCCATCTCATCCGGAACCACACCCTGGAGGTAGTCTTCCAGGTTCACCACGTTCACGACCCGCAGGCGGCCGCCGTCATCGATAAAAATCTCGATGACACCGCGGTAGTGTCGCTGGTTCACTTTCACCAGACCATCGCCGGCCGGAAAGGCGACCAGGCGGCGCAGTTCCAGGGTCCGCTCCAGGTAGTCCCGATCCACGACCCGCAGGCGGCCATCGTCGCGGTAACCGACTGTTTCACTGGCCACCCAGGCATCGTCGTAGCCCATGGCCACCAGGCGTGATGCCAGCGCCGCCGCCGCCGTGCGCTCGTCCAGGGTCCCCACGCGCACCCGGTAAAGGCGCCTCTGGCTGTCATGGTGCACATCGATCTGCTCATTAAATTGACGCCCCAGGCGGGCCGCCAGGGTATCCGCCACCTCTTCACTGGTGAAGGTCCCCACCTGCACCCGGTAAACCGTGCGGACCTCCCCGGCCCCCAGGAGAACCACCCGTGTGGGGCCCTGGAACCGGTCCTTCCAGGGCGCGTTCCCGGTGGCGGGATCCACCAGGCGCAAACCACCGGCGGCCTCCAGCACCACCAATCGATCCTCGCCGGTGCCCAGGCCGATGCGCATGGCCGGGGCCGCCACAGCCGGCGGCGGAAACGCCGCCATGTTCTGGCTGACGGCGAGGAGGAGAACACCCGCCGCCTGCAGCAACAAGGTGGCCCGGCCCGGAAGCATCAGGAAGGGTCACCGCGCAGCGGAATTTTATCGCCTTGCCGGCGCACGATCTTCACTCCCACCCAGTCCACAATCCCATCCAGGACGGGAGTTTCCTTGCGAATCTCCACCTGCACCGAGAGGATCGGGAAAGTCGCCAGCAGACGGCCTGCCACTTCGCCGGCCAGTGTCTCCAGGAGATAGAAAGAGTCGCTCCTGGCCACATCCAGGACGACCTTGTGGACCTTGGCGTAGTCGACGGTATCCGCGAGAGAGTCGCTGGCCATGGAAGTATGGAGGTCTTTCTCCATCTCCACGCTGACGAAATAGCGCACTCCGATTTCCCGCTCCAGGCGCGTGGCGCCGTGACGGGCGTGGAAACGAATGCCGCTTACAATGATGCGATCCGTCATGGGAGCAGGAGTCTATGTCCGGCGTGCGGGGGCCGTCAACGTGCCGCCCCGGCCAGGACATCCATGTAGGAGAGGGCTGTGCCCGTATTGAACAGAACCACGGTGTGGTCAGGGGCCAGGAAGCCTTCCCGGCGCAGGCGACGGGCCGCCGCCACCGTGGCGCCGCCTTCCGGCGCGGCCAGGACACCGGCAAGGCGGCCCAGAAGCCGCACGCCTGCCAGCATCTCCTCATCGGTCACCGCCACGGCCGTGCCTCCCGAGGCGCGCAGGCAGGACAGGATCAGCATATCCCCCACCGCCCCGGGGACCCGCAGTCCCGCTGCCAGGGTGCTGGCATTCTCCCACGGCTCAGCACGGGTTGCGCCGGCTGCGAAGGCACGCACCATGGGGGCGCACCCGGCCGCCTGCACGCTGACCATGCGCGGTCTTTCAGCACCGATCCAGCCCATCTCCTCCATCTCCTGAAAGGCCTTCCACATGCCGATCAGGCCGGTGCCGCCGCCTGTGGGATAGAAGATGACATCGGGGAGGCGACCGCCCATCTGCTCCACCAGTTCGTAGCCCATGGTTTTCTTTCCTTCCAGGCGGTAGGGCTCCTTCAAGGTGGAGAGGTCGAACGCATCCCCGGTCGCCGCGGCTTTGCGGGCTGCCGCGCCACATTGATCGATGAGGCCGTCCACCAGATGAACCCGGGCACCCAGTAACTTGATGGCATGGACAAATGCCACGGGCGTATCGGCGGGACAAAAAATCTCCGCGGCAAGATTCGCGGCGGCCGCATAGGCTGCCGTGGCCACCCCCGCGTTGCCGGCGGTGGGCATGACCACCCGCGTCACGCCCCGCTCCCTGGCCATGTTGATGGCGGCGCTGAGCCCCCTGGCCTTGAACGACCCGGTGGGATTGAGAGATTCATCTTTGATGAGAAGGTCATCCACACCCAGGTCCGCACCCAGGCGAGGCGCCCTGATGAGAGGAGTCCAGCCCTCCCCCAGGCTCACCGGTTCGCCGGCCAGCGGTAGAACTTCGGCATAGCGCCACATGTCGGGCCGTCGCCCTGCCATCTCAGGCAGCTTCAGGGTTGCCGCAGCCTGTCCCAGGTCGTAACGCGCCAGCAGAGGACGGTCACACCGGCCGCATAACCCCTGCAGCTTCAGAGCTTCATGGACGCGGCCGCAGTTGCCGCACTCCAGATGCGACAGGGTGCTGGCGGCAAGGGTGGTCATGCCTTCCTGATGCGCAGGTAGCGGCGCTTGCCGACCTTGAGCAGAGCCCCATCTTGCAGGCGCCCGGCCTCCATCTCCAGATGCTCTTCCTGCACGCGCGTACCATCCAGATAGACAGCCCCCTGGGCCAGGAGACGACGGGCGGCACTGCGGGAAGCCGCCAGGCCTTCCGCGGCCAGGAGGACCGGGAGATGGATCACCCAACCACGGCCCCCCTCACCGGGCTCCAGGACAGGACCTTCCGCCAGACAGATCTCCGGCACTTCCTCCGGGACCTCGCCACGGCTGAAGATGCGCTGGAATTCCTCCTCAGCCGCCCGTGCGGCAACCTCACCGTGGAAACCCGACACCAGTTCGCGAGCCAGGCGGATCTTGGCGTCCCTGGGATGCAGCGTCCCCTTCCCGGCCTCTTCCTGCATGGTCTCGATAGCCGCCTGGGAGAAGTCCGTGCAGAGAAGGTAGTAGCGCCACATGAGGCCATCGGAGATGGACATCACCTTGCCGAAGATTTCCCCGGGCGATTCGCTGATGCCGATGGTGTTCCCCATGGACTTGGACATCTTCTCGCTGCCATCGATGCCTTCCAGGAGTGGCGTGGTCATCACCACCTGGGGAGGCAGCTTGTAGCTGGGCATGATGTCCCTGCCGACGTTCAGATTGAACAGTTGATCCGTACCTCCCAGCTCCACATCCACGCGCAACTCCACGGAATCGTAGGCCTGTGCCAGGGGGTAGAGAAACTCATGCATGCGGATCGACTCCCCGGCTTCGTAGCGCGTGCGAAAGTCACGGCGCTCCAACATGCGGGCCACGTTGTATCTGGCCGCCAGGCGGATGAACCCTTCGGCGCCGAGCTTGCCCAGCCATTCGGAGTTGAAGCGGATCGTTGTCTTTGCAGCGGAGAGGATGCGAAAGGCCTGTTCTTTGTAGGTTTCCGCGTTGGCCAGGACCTCCTGGCGGGTCAACTGGGGACGTGTCCGGGAGCGGCCGGTGGGGTCGCCGATGAGACCGGTGAAATCACCGATGAGAAAGATGACCTCATGACCCATGTCCTGGAAGTGCTTCATCTTGCGCAACAGGACCGTATGCCCCAGATGGATATCAGGCGCCGACGGGTCGAAGCCCACCTTGACCCTGAGAGGCCGCCCGCTGCGCCGCGAGGCCTGAAGCCGCTCGCGCAACTCCCCTTCTGTGAGGAGATCGACGATGCCCTTCTTCAGGTAGGTGAGTTGCTCATCAACCGGCGGGAATTCTTTTTTCTTCTCCGACCCAGCACCCATGGCCAATGCGCCTCCATCCCTCCCTGCCGCAGCGCATCAATTTACCATGTGCCGTCAGCAGGCATGAGGCCCCGTTCCCGCAGGCTGGTGAACCCCCGCCGGGTGACCACCAGGTGATCGTAGAAGCCGATGTCCAGCAGCATGGCCGCACGGCATATCCCCCGGGTGAACTCCAGGTCTTCAGGGGACGGTTCGCTGCTGCCACCCGGGTGGTTGTGCGCCAGGATGAAACCCAAGGCCAGATGGCGCAGGGCCGGTTCCAGAACCTCCCGTGGATGTGTGCGCGTGGTGTTGAGGCTGCCCACGGAAAGAGTTTCACGCGCCAGGAGCCGGTTGCGTCCGTCCAGATAGAGGCCCACCAGGTGTTCCCGGCGCTCCACACCCAGATCCCGTACCTGCTGCCACGCGGCGGCCGGCGTGGAGACGTTGGCCTGGTCCTTCTCGGCCGCCGCCGCCGCCCGGCGGCCCAGCTCCAGTCCGGCCAGAACCCTGCCGGCTCTCGCCGCGCCGATGCCATCGATGGCAATCCACTCCGACAACTCGAGGCGGCACAATCCATCCAGGGCATGCTGGCGGATCAGCCGCGTGGCCAGGGCCAGGACATGCTCCCGGTGTGTGCCACCCCCCAGCAGCAGGGCAAGGAGTTCAGCCTGGGAAAGAGCGCCCACGCCCCTCGCCATCAGTTTCTCACGGGGTCGTGAAGCCGGCGGCAGATCGGCCAGGCGCGGCCCGCGGGCGCTCCGGGATCGTGGTGCCGACGGGAAAGAAGTTGAATCGTTGAGAGCGCCAGACCGGCGGCGCCGGGTCATTCGTCGTCGGGCTCCTGGATCCGGACCCGCCGTCCCGAGACCACCAGATGCCCCAGGTAATAGCGGCGCAGCGCCTCGGGATAAAGACGATGCTCCGCCTCGAGGATGCGCGCCGCGAGCAGATCTTCATCGTCATCATCCTGCACCGGAACGGCAGCCTGGGCCACGATGGGACCGTGATCAAGCTGTTCATCCACGAAGTGCACCGTGCAGCCGCTGATCTTCACACCATGCTCCATGGCCTGGCGCTGGGCGTGAAGACCGGGGAACGCGGGCAACAGGGACGGGTGGATATTGAGAATGCGCCCTGGATAGGCGCCGATGAAGTCCGGCGACAGAAGGCGCGTGTAACCGGCCAGGCAGACCAGATCGGCCCCGTGTTCCGTCAGAACCTGGAGGACCTTGCCATCGTGCTCCTCCCGATTCGCCGACGCGCGATGATCCACGACTGCCGTGGGGACACCCAGATCCGAGGCGGCCGCCAGACCCGGCGCCGCGGCCACGTTGGAGATCACCACGGCGGGCAAGGCAGGGATACGTCCAGCCTGCGCGGCATTCACCAGCGACAGCATGTTGCTCCCCCGCCCTGAGATCAGGACAGCGAAGCGCCCGGCATCGGTGACCGGATCCCCGCTCACGGAGCGTCTCCGAGCATCTCTACCCGGCCTTCGCCGGCGACAATCTCGCCGATCTCATGAACCGCTTCTCCCTGGCGCTGCAAGGCCGCCATCACTTCGCCGGCCTCATGAGGACGCACCACCAGGATCATGCCGATCCCCATATTGAAGGTGCGTTCCATCTCTTCCTGGGCCACATCTCCCCAGCGAGCCAGCAGGTTGAACAGTTCCGGGACCTGCCAGCTCCCCCGCTGGATGCGGGCGTCGCAGTCACGGGGCAGGATGCGCGGGACGTTGTCCACGAATCCGCCGCCGGTGATGTGCGCCATCCCCTGCAGCCTGCCTGCCGCGACCAGATCACGAAGGAGGGGCAGGTAGCAGCGATGGGTCGCCAGCAGAGCTTCCGCCGCCGTAGCACCGACCCCGGGCAGCGGATCCTTGAGACCGACCCCGCGTATCTCGAAAAGGATCTTGCGGGCCAGGGAATAGCCGTTGGTGTGCAGGCCTGAGGAGTCCAGGCCCAGGAGGCGATCTCCAGGCCTGATGCCCTCACCGGTGAGCAGCCGCTCCCGTTCCACAACTCCCACGATGAAGCCGGCCACGTCGTAATCCCCGGGCGGATAAAAGCCGGGCATCTCGGCCGTCTCACCGCCAAGCAGCGCGCACCCCGCGGCCGAACAGGCGCGGCTCATGCCGCGGACCACGTCCACCAGGATCGCCGGTTCCAGCTTCCCGGTCGAGAAGTAATCCATGAAGAAGAGAGGCGTGGCCCCCTGCACCAGGATGTCGTCGATACAGTGATTCACCAGATCGGCGCC
>JAPUKF010000237.1 GCA_027295805.1 Acidobacteriota bacterium
CACCCCTGGGGGGTGTTAAAACCGGTGGGGGGGCGCCCCCCCACCCTGGGCCCCCCCCCGCCTCGTGCATCAGTTGTGCAGCAATCAGTCAGACTGCGTTCCCTCGGGCCACTGGACAAAGGAGCCACTGGAGAAAATGATGTCGCAGTCGAAGTCCCCCGTCGGGCCACCGGTGGCCGGGTTCAGGGTCAGGGAACCACCCGCAGAACCGTCCTTGGCCAGCGAGCCGACCGTATAGATCGTGGTGTCACTGACGTAACGCATGGCGAAGCCCCAGCCGTCGTTGGTCGGGACGTTGCGGATGTAGATGGGCTCAACCGAGCTCTCGAGAACGGAGCCGGCGATTACAGCTTCGCCCGGCAGGTTCGGGTAGAACGAATTGTCGATGGCATACTCTTCGACAGACGTTCCCACCGAGCGCATGTCAGCCATGGTCCTCTTCTGCTTGCCGCGATCGATGGCGTTCAGCAGGTTCGGAATAGCGATGGCGGCGATAATCCCGATAATCGCCACAACGATGAGCAACTCAATCAACGTAAAACCCTTGTGTTTGTTCATGACCACCTCCATTATTTTGTGAGTCGCCTCCCATAAGAGCAAAGAGGATGCCAGCCCCTCATGGCTTGAGGCCGGATCTGCTAGGAACCATGCAAACTGCTGAAACAAAACGACTTGAAGTCGAGCCGTAAAGACTTCCTCGAAAAACCGGCGCGCGGGTGCGTCAAAAGATGACAGGATTTGTCATCCTGATGGACAATCGGTGTCAGCCCATTCACTGATTGTCACCCCGTGATGGGACAGGGTCTGTCCCTCGCTGTCTCATCTCCTCAAGAACAATGGATTCCGCCTGCCGCGCGCGCCTCGACCCCGGATGCCGCTCCTGCTGCCGGTGGATGGCGGCCAGGGTCTCTTCCGGATCGGTGCGCCCCTCACGCAGGTCGGCCGCCAGACGTGCCGGCTCATCAGGACGTGACCAGCGATCTTCCGGGAAGCCTGCTATGGGAACAGGGGGCGAACCACGGCGAACCAGGAGCATGGCGGTGTCGTCCCAGTCAATGAGAGCCCAGCGCTGGCGCCTGAAATAGACCGCCCGCGCCGAACGCTCGACCATGCGGCCATCCGGCAGGCGCACCGAGAGAAGTTCATCCTCGTAAGAGAGGATCGCCACGGCGATCTCCCAGCGGTCCATCAGTTGATCCCAGCAGCGGATATCACCCCGCGCCCGGCAATCGGCCATCTCCGTCAGGAGGTCGCCATGCAGCTCATTCCGTCCGTCGATGAAGACACGCAGTGGGTCCAGGGCCCAGGCAAGGTACCCGCCGAATCGGACCGGGTTATAAAGAGGGCCTTCGAGATTTGCTCTGACGAAGCTATGGGCCATGGCCACGGGGAAGCGGCCGGGGGCAAGGCCCATCCCCGGCCGTGCCCCGGCGGGAAGGGCCAGAAACCAGCCTGCGGCCAGCAGAGGCAGGGCGAGAACCGCCGCCCTGGTCCAGCGTTCCCGTCCGGGAACCGGCGGCCGGAAAGAATCGCCGTCCCGTCGGGGGCGCCACGCTCCCAGGACCAGGATCGGTAGCGCAACATAGAAAAAGCCCAGAAAGCGCAGGCTGGTGGCACCCAGCACGGCCAGAACTCCACCCCAGGCCAGAACTGGCCAGGCGAGCGACCGGCCACCGCGCCGGGCCAGGAACGCGGCCAGGGCAAGAAGGGGAAGCACCAGCCAGAACAACCAGAATGCCGGCTGCAGGCTGCTCCCCCACTCCGGATTGCTGAATTCCTTCCCCCGCAGGGCGAGGCCGATGGCGGCGGGGACGCGCAGCACCTCTCCACCATAAGGGTTGGCCAGGAGAGCCGCCGTGGCCGCCATGCCCACGGCCAGAAAAGGCCATGCCCGGGTCGTGTCCCGCGTCTCCAGAAAGATCGCGGCGGCGGTGATCATCACCAGGCCGACCCCGAGAAGCGCCGAGGGGTGCAGATTGACCCACAGGGCGGCAAGAAGCGGCAAGGGGAAGAGACGGGGCCAGGGAGATCGGCCGCGGTGAAGAGCATCCAGGGCGGCGAGCAGGAGCATCAGCATGACCGGCAGCAGAACCAGGCCGGCCATTTCGGGGCGGGCGAAGAAACGGAAGCGGGCTCCGGCCAGGGCCAGACAGGCGAGGCCCGTCACGGCCACGGCCCCGTGCCCGCGCCGGAGGAGGAACCAGGCCGGCAGAAGGACCGTCCCCAGGGCGAGAGCCACCTTGCCGGCCCAGGCCGCGCCGACACCCCCCACCCGCAGCAGGCCGGCGAGAATCAGCTGGAAAAGCCACTCGTGGTCCACCCAGGGCCGGCCGGCCGTGGTGAATGACACAGGGTCGGTTCGCGGCGGCTGCCCGTGCTCCAGGATCCAGGCCCCGGCCCGCACCTGCCAGCCGAAATCGTAGGAGCGGATGGCGGCGGCACCGGCGGCCAGTGCCGGCAGGGCCAGAGCCGCCAGGGTGAGCAGGATGAGGGGCCGCCGGCTCACACCGTCACCACCTGGACCGCGGCTCGCCGGCGGTGGCGCGCGCCGGCCGCCGCCAGCCCCACCATCAGGACGAGACCCGTGCCCGAGAGAAACGCGCCGGGAAGGAGGCCGGGCTGCCTGTAGATGAAGTGCACCTGATGGCGGCCCTTGGTCAGGACCACCCCGCGCCACGCCAGGTCGGTGCGCACGATATCCCGGGGGTGGCCGTTCACCTCCAGTTGCCAGCCGGCGGTGAAGGTATCGCGCACAACCAGCAGGCCCGGCCCGGGAAGCTCCACATCCAGCAGGAGACCGACCGGTGTGTCGCTCCGGATGGTGACATCCCCCTCGCCCGCCGGCCAGTTGCCGACGACGCTCGCGCCGGTGGGCGCCGTGATGAAGACGTCCACACGTGGATCAAGAGACGGGTCGGCCAGCTTCTCCAGCAGGTCGCTCATCACTCCCCTCGCCTGCAGATCCCCCAGGTAGGTGGCACGGGGAACCACCGCCAGGCGTGGCGCCGCCGCCGGACGGCGGCTGAGAACAAGAACGGGTGCCCGGGGAAAAACGGCCGCAGCCCAATCGGCAGCCGCCGGCACGGACGCCGGGCCGGCGGCAAAGCTGACTTCCCAGGCCGCGGCGGCCCGGTCCGCCACACGCTCACGTGCGGCGCCGGCCTCCTTCTCGTAGGCCATGCGCAGGAAGAAGTTTCCCAGAGGAGCGGAACGATCCACATCGCTCTGCAGGCTGAGCGCCAGGCCGAACTCCTCGGGAATGCGATAGGCCAGGGAACGTCGCGACCAGGCCACTTCCACACCCGGGGGGATCGACTCCCCCGGCACCTGGGGTTCGGCCAGACGCAGCAGGCGCGGTGTGGCGCCGGCGCCTTCCCGGGCGCGGATATGGGCTGCCGCGGCGGGCACTTCCTCAAGAATCTCCCGCTCCGCCGCGGGATTGATGCCCACACCGGCCACCAGGAGATCCAGGGCCACGACCCCGGCGGCGCAGGCACCGGCCAGGTGGCGGGTGCCTTTGCGGCCGGCCATCCATAAACAGGCTCCCAGGAGGATGACGCCGGCCAGCGCGATCCCGGCCGTCCCTCGCAAGGCAACGGCCGCGGTGGAACGACCGGCTGCCGCCAGTTCCGGTGCCAGGGGCACCCGCCCGGAGAAGGTGTACAGGATGACACCGGCCAGGAGTGCCGCAACCACCAGCAGCCCCGGCCAGGCGTCCCGCAGGATCCGGCGCGTGCCGCCGGCACGGGTCAGGGATTCCCAGCCCACGGCGGCCGCCACGGCGACGGGTAGAGCCACAAGGGAGAGAAGCCGCTCCGGATAGCGCAGGAGGGCACCGGCCAGGGGCAGATCACGGCTCATGCTCAGCAGCGGGTTGTATTGCCCCAGGGCCAGGAAGAGTAGGCCGGCACCTGCCACACCGCTGGCGATGAGAAGATGTCGCAGGCCGAGGGACGGAGCGTCCACAGAGCCGGCTGGAGTACGATTGGAGCGGCGCCGGGGCCGGAGGGCCAGCAGACCGGGGATGGCCAGGGACAGGACCGTCGCCCCCAGGTAGGCGGAAAGGATGAGCGGCACACCGCTGTCGAAGCGGGCGCCGCCCCACCAGCGCGCCGGGTCGGTGGGCTGCCCCCATAATCCGGGCACCAGCATCTCCAGGAAACGCGCCGGTTCCAGGGACCAGTAGAAAATCTGGCTGGCTCTGAAGCCGAGTCCCCGTTCCGAACCCCGCAACAGGGACAGAGCAGGAAGAATCTGGACCGCCGCCAGCAGGATGCTCCCCACAGCCATGGCCCCGACTGCCAGCAATCCCCTGCTCCGGTGCGTGGACAGGAGCGCTGAAATGGCGAGGATGACCATGGCGGCCCCCCAGGATTCGATGCCGCCGGCCAGGAGAGGGACCGCCGCCAGGAGGCTTGCCACCGGCAGTCCGGTCAACGGCCGCGCTCGCGCCGCCAGCCCGGCAAGAAGAATCCAGGGCACCCATGCCACGCCCCCCAGCAGGTTGGGCAGGTTGCCCAGGGACAGCAATGGCCCTGAAAGGGCGAACGCCAGACCGCCCAGCCGGGCCGCGGCGAGGGAGGCTCCCTGCCGGCGCAGGAGCAGGGCCAGCCCCCAGCCGGCCAGGAAGACCTGCAGAACCGTGGCCGCAGCATATGCCTGATCCAGGCTCAGGAAGCAATCCAGCAGGGCGGTGGGGTGGAGCACACGATAGTTGGGGTTGGCCAGGAGATGGCGCCCGCCATCCATGGCCGGGTCCATGAGAGGCAGCTGGCCGCTGTGCCAGATGGCGCGGATGACCTGCCGTACCGGGCGATGCAGCAGGCTGATATCCCGGAAGTAGAGTACGCCGCCGGTGAGGAGACCGCCGAAGGCCGCCAGGGTGGCGGCCAGGATGGGAAATGCCAGGCGCGCCGCGGCGGCACCTGATGGCGGCCGCTTCACTCTCCGGAACCGGACCCCGGCGACGTCCCGTTTGCCGGCGGGCGGACCTCGAGCTTGAATTGCTTGGCATAGTAGCGAAATGAACGGAACGACATGCCCAGGCGGCGCGCGGCATCCACCTGCACGTAGTTGCACTCCGCCAGAGTCTCCTGCATGAGGCGTGCTTTGAGATGATCCAGATACTGGTCCATCTTTTCGCCGGGCGGCAGGGCCGCCACTGGAGTTCTCACGGCATCTGGCGCAGCCGACTGCACATGCCCCAGCACGTCCGGGGGAAGAGCGTCCAGCTGGATGGGTCCGCCGCCGGACAAGGTCACCGCCCGGCGCATGGCATTTTCCAGTTCGCGCACATTGCCGGGCCAGCGGTAGGCCTCCATGGCCGCCATGGTTTCCGGCAGGAAGCCGCTGAACTCCTTGCCCATCTCCCCGCTGATGCGCCGCGCAAAGAGATCCGCGAGAATGGGAATGTCTTCGCGTCTCTGGCGCAGGGGCGGCAGGGCGATGGGGATCACGTTGATGCGATAAAAGAGGTCTGCACGAAAGCGGCCATCAGCCACCCTGCCGGCCAGGTCGGCATTGGTGGCGGCCAGCACGCGGGTTTCCACATCCATCTCCTCGGTTCCCCCCACCGGGCGGATGGTCCGTTCCTGCAAGACCCGCAGCAACTTGACCTGGGCCGGGAGGGGCATCTCGCCGATCTCGTCCAGGAATATGGTGCCCCCGCTTGCCGCCTGGAACAACCCCTTCTTGGCCGACACGGCCCCGGTGAAGGCCCCTTTGACATGGCCGAACAGCTCGCTTTCCAGCAGCTCCGCCGGCAGGGCCCCGCAGTTGATGGACACAAATGGTGCTCCCGCTATGGGACTGGCATCATGGATGGCCCGCGCCACGACCTCCTTGCCGCTGCCGCTCTCCCCGGTGATCAGGACCGTGGACGGCGTTGGCGCGACCCGCCCGATCATTTCTCCCACCGCTCGCATGGCCGGCGAGTCCATGATCATGGAACCCGGCCCGTGGCGGGCGCGAAGCTCCTGCTTCAAGAGCTTGTTCTCCTCGCGGGTCCGGCGGGATTCCAGAGCGTTGCGCACCGTGACGCGGAACTCTTCGATATTGAAGCTGGCGCCTTTATCGATGCAATCGAAGACCCCCAGGGCGAAGGCCCTCTTGGCCGATTCCATGGAGGCGTACGCGGTGATCAGGATCACCGGCAACCCAGGGTCGCCGCGCCGGATCTCCTCCAGCAGATCCAGGCCGCTCTCCCCGGGCATGGAAATGTCGGAAACCACCAGGTCATAAGCCTCCCCGGCCAGCGCAGTCCGGGCCGCGGGCACCGAGGGAACGGCCTTCACGGTGTGACCTTCGGGCTCCAGGGCGATGGCCAGGAGTTCACGCATGGACTTCTCATCGTCCACGATCAGGACCCGGGATCTGTCACGCCGTGTCATGTCGCGGCTCCTCGCTCGCCTGCTCACCTGCCGGTGTGCGGGGAACGATCACGGTCACCCGCGTCCCCTGCCCCGGCTGGGACCGGACACTGACCCGGCCGCTATGCTCTTCGGCGATGCGGTAGACGATGGCCGTTCCCAACCCCGTACCCCCATCAAAGGTGGAACGGAACGGCCGGAAGTAATCCTTCACCTCCGCCGCCGACATGCCTCGGCCCGTGTCCTCGAACCACAACTCCACGGTCCCTTCCTGCCCCAGTCCGGCACCCACTATCAGGCTGCCCCCGTCAGGCATGGCCCTGAGAGCATTGCTGGCCAGGTTCCAGAAAACCTGCTTCAAGCGATTGACATCCACGCGGCACGGCAGAGAAGAAATCTGGAAGTTCGTTCGGATCTCATGGTTCTCGAGGCGGGCCGGAGCATTGTGCAATAACTTCACAAGTTCCTCCAGCAGAACCACCAGATCAGCATCCTCGGGGGCAAAGGGCCGGGGGCGGGCGAAGGCCAGGAAGTCCTTCAGGACCAGATCCAGCCGCTGGGACTCCCGGCGGATGATCTGCATGAGATTCTGCCGTTCCCCGGGGCGCTGCTCCCCACCAGGCGCGGCCGCCGCCAGGACCTGGGCGGAGCCGCTCAGAGAAGCCAGAGGATTGCGCAACTCGTGCGCCATACCCGCGGCCATCTCGCCCACCGCCGCCATCCGTTCCCGCAAGAGCACCTCCCGTTCCAGGGACTTGATCTCGGTCAGGTCCTGGAAGGTGAAGATATAGCCCAGGGAGCGCGACGTCTTGTCCCGGAGAATTCCGGCCGTGAACCCCAGGAAACGAACCACGTCCCGGGTCACGGGGAAATCGGCTTCAAAGCGGTAGCGCCGCCGCTGCTCCAGACGGCGGGCCAGATTGCCGGGGAAGTCTTCGCCCAGGTTGAAGACCTGGTGCAGATGCCTGCCCAGCGCCAGTCCTTCCGCCAGGCCCGTGATCTCGCGAGCGGCCCGATTGATGAAGGTGATGCGTCCTTCCAGGTCGGTGGTCACCAGGCCCGAATTCACCGAGTCGATGATGAGGGCGTTGAAGGCCTGCAGATCCTCCAGGTCCTCGCGGGTCTCTCCCAGCTCCTGGCCGGTTCGCCGCAGGCTCTCCGAAAGAGTTGAAGAGAGGATACCCACCAGGGTGAAGCCGAGAAAATGGACAAGAAGAGAGAAACTGGCCCGCTTCACCTCGGCCGGCATGGAGCTAAAAGATTCCGGTGGGTAGGGGGGTAGCGTGCCGGTGAGGAGCAGGATGAGGAGCAGGCCATAGGCCAGGCAGGACAACACGGTGGCAGTATAAGCTCCGCGCCGGTACTGGAGCATCCCGGCCACGATGATCACCGGCACGTAGAGAAATGAGAAGGGGCTGACGGCTCCCCCGGTGATGTAGACGAAGGCCGAGGCCGTGAGGATGTCCCCCAGCAACTGCAGGCCGATGAAGACGCGCCGATTTTTCAGGATCGGATACAGCAGGCTGTAGGCGATGGTGAGGACATAAGTCCCCGCGGTCACGATATAGAGGGGACGGAGGGAGCGGGCCGGGTGGAACCACAACTCCACCAGAAAGGCGGACATGAGCAGGGTCGTGACAGCCACGACCCTGATAACCATCAGGAGGCGAATCTTCTGCAGGAGGTCGCTCATGGGCCGGCGTGCCGGAGAACGTACGGGGCGACCCGCTTTCGGGCCGCCCCTGCAACTCTCATTCTGTCATCCACCCGCAGGCGGTGCCACCGGAATCAACCGATCTTGTTGATGAGATCGAACAGCGGCATGTACATGGAAATCACGATTCCGCCAATGATTGTGCCCAGGAACACTATCATCACGGGTTCCATCAGGGCAAGAAGATTGGCCACCGCTTCATCCACTTCGTCCTCATAGAAGTCGGCGATCTTGGACAGCATGGTATCCAGCGCGCCGGTGTGCTCACCGACGTTGATCATCTGAACCACCATGGAGGGGAACACATCGGTCTCACCCAGAGGGCCTGCCAGGTTACGCCCTTCCTCCACGCTCTTGCGCGTGGCCATGATGGCGTCTTCCACGATGGCGTTACCCGAGGTCTTGGCCGTGATCTCCAGACCCTCGAGGATCGGAACACCCGATGAGACCAGGGTTCCCAGGGTGCGGCAGAACCTTGCCACGGCAATCTTGCGCAGGAGCATGCCCATGACAGGCAGTCTCAACTGGATGGCATCCAGGCGGCGCCGCCCGGAATAGGTCTTGTGGTAGCGGAACAGGGAGAAGATCCCCAACCCTCCCAGCAGAACCAGGACAGGCATCCAGCGGCCCAGGAATTCGGAGATGGCGATGGTGATCCGCGTGGGCAGGGGAAGTTGGGCCCCCAGGCCCTCGAAGAGGGTGGCGAACGTCGGGATCACCCGCCACAGAATCAGGGTGACCACGCCGACGGCGATGGTGATCACCGCCACGGGGTAGATGGACGCCGAACGTACGGCGCTGCGCAACTTGACAATTTTTTCGATGTAAACGGAGAGGCGCTGCAGGATAATATCCAGAATACCGCCGGTCTCGCCGGCGGCCACCATGTTGCAGAACAGATCGGTAAAAGCGCTGGGGTGTTTGCGCAGGGCGTCCGCCAGGGACGCGCCCGCCTCCACATCCTGGCGCACCTGAATCAGGATCGACTTGAACACCCTGTTGGACTGCTGGCCCGCCAGGATTTCCAGGCACTGCACCAGGGGCAGGCCGGCGTCGATCATGACGCTGAACTGGCGCGTAAAAATGGCGATATCTTTCTGCGAGATGCCGCCACCGAACTTGGGAAGGGCGAACTCCTTGCCCTTCTCGGTCACCGCCGTCACCAGGATCTGCTGCTTGCGCAGCGTGGCGACCAGCGCCTCCTTGTTGGCGGAGGTGAGCACGCCTTCCTGGACGGTGCCAGCGGCGTTACGTCCCTTCCATGAGTAGGTGGGCATCCGATTCTTCCTCCTGGAGTCCCGGCCGTTCCCGGCCGGCTAGCGCCGCGTCCGGCGCGTGCCAGTGTTACTGGAACCGGCCTCTGTAATGAGACCTGCGCCCCTGCTTATCATTTGCTCGAGTTCGTCCTTGTTGGACGACATGGCAAAAGCCGTGTCCTTGCTGATCTTCTTGGTAAAGAAGAGAGTGGCCAGGCACTGATTGAACGTCTGCATGCCATATTTGGTCTGGCCTGTTTGCATGATCGAGTAGAGCTGGTGAACCTTGTCCTCACGGATGAGATTCCTGATGGCCGGGTTGGGAACCATGATTTCCATGGCCAGAACCCGGCCGGCATTATTGACCCTGGGCAGCAGGCTCTGACAGAGAATCCCTTCCAGCACGAAGGAAAGCTGCGCCCGCACCTGGGACTGCTGATGGCCCGGGAATACATCGATGATCCGGTTGATGGTCTGCACGGTGGAGTTGGTGTGCAGGGTGGCGAAGGTCAGGTGGCCGGTCTCGGCGATGCGCAACGCAGCCTCGACGGTTTCCAGATCCCGCATTTCACCGATGAGCACCACGTCGGGGTCCTGGCGCAGCACTGAGCGCAGGGCATTGGCGAAGGAGTGGGTATCTGCGTGCAGCTCCCGCTGGTTGACGATGCATTTCTTGTGGCTATGAAGGAACTCCACCGGGTCTTCAATGGTCATGATATGGCTGTTGCGCTCCGCATTGACCTTGTCCAGCATGGCGGCGAGAGTGGTGGACTTGCCCGAACCGGTAGGCCCCGTGACCAGAACCAGGCCGCGAGGCTTCTCGGAGAGCTCCTCGACGATCTTGGGCAGACCCAGATCCTTGAACGACTTGATCTCCCAGGGGATGGTGCGGAAAGCTGCGCAGACCGCGCCGCGCTGCTGGAAAACATTGGCGCGGAAGCGGGCCAGCCCTTTGAGACCGAAGGACAGATCCAGCTCCATGTCCTCTTCAAAACGATGTTTCTGGGTGTCGGTGAGCACCGAGTAGATCAGGGTCTTGGTCTCCGGTGCCGACAGGGGGGGCAATTGCAGCGGCACCAGTCGCCCGTTGATGCGGATCTGGGGCGGCGAATTCGTGGTGATATGAAGGTCGGTCCCCCCCTGTTCCACGAGAGTCTTCAAGAGCTGATGCAGTGAGATAGCCATGGCGGCGGTGTCTCCTTGACGGGTCCTTAAAGGACCGTTTCCCGGACCACCTCTTCTACGGTGGTGACTCCGTCTTTGATTTTTGTCAGGCCGCTCTGCCGGAGGGTGATCATCCCGTCCTCCTCGGCCTTGCTCTTGAGTTCCAGGGACGAGGCGCCGCACAGGATCAGCTCACGCAGGCCGTCGCCGATCTCCATGACCTCGTAAAGACCCACGCGTCCCTTGTACCCGGTGTTGTTGCATGTCTGGCAACCGGCGCCCTTGTACAGCTTGATGGAGCCCAGATCCTTCTCGGGGAAGCCGATGTCCTTCATGGCCTGGGTCGGCATGGTGAAGGGCTCCTTGCACTCCCGGCACACGCGGCGGACCAGGCGCTGGGCACAGATGAGATGCACGGAGGTGGAGACCAGGAACGGCTCGATACCCATGTTCATGAGCCTGTTGATGGTGGAAGGAGCATCGTTGGTGTGCAGGGTGGACAGCACCAGGTGACCGGTGAGGGCAGCTTTGACCGCGATCTCGGCTGTCTCGAAATCACGAATCTCACCCACCAGGACGATGTTGGGGTCCTGCCGCAGGAAGGAGCGCAGGGATGCGGCGAAGGTCAGGCCAATGGACTCCTTCATCTGGACCTGGTTGATGCCGTGAAGATTGAACTCCACCGGGTCCTCGGCGGTCATGATGTTGGTCTAAGGCGTGTTCACCGTGGCGATGGCAGAGTAAAGAGTGTTGGTTTTTCCCGAGCCGGTGGGGCCGGTGACCAGCACCATGCCATAGGGACGGAAGATGGCCCGCTCGAACTTCTCGAGGGATTCCTCTTCGAAGCCCAGCTTGCGCATATCCAGAACCAGGTTTTCCTTGTCCAGAAGGCGCAACACAATCTTCTCGCCGTAGAGAGTGGGCAGCACCGAGACTCGAAAGTCCATTTCGCGATTCTTGCCGCCCAGCTTCATCTTGATCTTGATCCGGCCATCCTGGGGCAGGCGTTTCTCGGAGATGTCCAGCTTCGCCATGATCTTCAGGCGCGAGAGGATGGCGTCGCGCAACTTCAGCGGCGGGTGCATGATTTCGTAGAGGACACCGTCGATGCGAAAGCGCACGCGAAAGTCCTTCTCATACGGCTCCATATGGATATCCGACGCGCCCCTCTTGATGGCATCGGTCATAATAATGTTGACCAGCTTGACCACCGGCGCTTCTTCCGAGGCCTGCTCCAGGGTGCGCAGGTCAAGCTCTTCGTCCTCGTCCAGCACTTCCAGCTCTTCACTGGAAGAGGCGGCCATCTCGTCCATGACCTTCTTGAGTTCGAGAGCGTGGCTGGACCCGTAGTGCTTTTCGATGGCCTCCTTGATGGCCATTTCCGAGGCCACCACAGGCTCGACGTTGTAGCCGGTCATGAACTTGATGTCGTCCATGGCGAATACATTGGTGGGGTCCACCATGGCCAGGGTCAGTGTGGCGCCGTTGCGGGACAGGGGCATGATCAGGTACTTCTGCGCCACCTCGGCGGGGATCAGCTTGGCGACATCGTCATCGATCTCGAAATGCCGGAGGTTGACGCTGGGCACGCCGTACTGCTGGGAGAGGAACTGGGTGATGTCCTCTTCACTGCAGAAACCCAGCTTGACCAGATTGAAGCCCAGCTTGCCGCCGCTCTTTTTCTGATACTCAAGGGTTTCCTGAAGCTGGGCCTCGGTCACGATGTTGCCGTTGACCAGCATCCATCCCAGCTTCAAAGCCATGGGTACTCCCCTTCCATCCCCGTTGGGGCGTTCGTCGGCGCACGGGTTCTGCCACCGGCGGCGACGCCGGACAGGCTGACCGTACCGGGCGAATATGTGGCCGGGCTTCCGGCCGGTCAAGTCGCGGCGGCCCCGTCGCGCCTTCATGGGCTCAGAGGCCCGTACCATGCCGAGATCAGGACAATCCCGGCGGCATCCCAGGCCTGGCGGTGGAGATCAGGATCGCGTCGCAGGCTGAACTTCCCTGAAAACAGATCCAGAGGTGCGGCCGTAGCCGGTGCCACCAGCAGGCTGCCCTCGACCTTCACCAGCCCGTCTCCACCCAGACCACCCCCCGCCAGGATCACCGACCCCCGCCATTCCAGGCGCCCCCCCGCCATGACCGTCACAGGGGCGCGCAGGACCAGGAGACCTTCTCCCGTCAGGATTTCTCCCGCCGCCACGCGCAGGGGCTCCGTCAGGACGGTCACGGCCCCGCTTGAACCCGGCACAGCTCCGCCCGGCGGCGTCGAGCGGAGCGACTCGGTGGCCGCCTCCAGGAGAAGCGGCAGACGACGGCAGAGATCACCGGCCATGGACCACTCCACCGAGCCCGTGAAGACGGCGGGATAGGGATGCCCGGACAGCGGAGGCACGTGCCCGTCAGCCCGGGACAGTGCCTCAACGACCGCCACCAGGTCCGCCATTTCGGCAACCGCCCGCCCCGTTCCATCCCACCAGAGGATGCTGCCGGGGCCCGCCTCCTCTCCTCCGAGCAGCACCAGGTTGCTCACCAGGCGCCCGACCTCTTCCCCTGTGAGGCCCAGAGCATCGGTCGCGGGATTCTCCAGGCGCTGAAGGACTCCGGTGGCCGCGGCTTTCAAGAAGTCGTCATCGGCCGCCACGCAGGTGGCGGTATCCGCGCAGCGCTTGAGAGCGCCTCGCAGGACCTCCCGCGTTAAGATGAAAAGCTTGCGCCGCAGGCTCGCGGCCAGGAGCTCCGGCACGGCCACCGCCGCCGCGCTAGCGCCCTCGATCCGTCCCCCGGGGACCGGGCAGCCCTCATCGCCCCCGCAGACCACCAGACCGCCGGCACAATCGATCAGGGCCGCCGGCAGCGGCAGCCAGCCGCCCACCAGCGCCTCGCGGACAAGACCGGCACGGCTTGCCGCCGCCGCCGGGAACGGCCTGACCTCCGCCTCGGCGGCCAGCAGCACACGGCCGTTGCTGTCCCGCAGGGGATCACCATCGCCGTCCTCGTCATCCAGGATGCGCACCCTGGGCGGCGAGAGGGAAGGTGCCAGCAAAGCCGTGGCAACATCCAGATCTCCTCCGGCCGCCAGGGCTGCCGCGAGGCGGTCGCTGGATTCTGCTGCCGCCAGCGCCACACCTGCTTCCGCCAGCCGTTCCGCCTTCACCATGGCCCCGGTCCGCGCCACCGCCAGCCGCATGACGGTCGCGGCCATGGCGATCTGCAGGCCCACCAGAAGAAGAATGAGCTGCAGCACCATGGCAGCGGGAAGGGCCCCGCCCTGTTGGCTGATCTTCCTCATGGCAACGCGCTCCCGGCCGCCATGGACGGCGCGGCATTGGCGGCACGCAGCAGGAGCCCCAGGTGCAGGTCCGGCACGGCGACCTTCGGACCGACCCCGCTGCTTTCTGCGGCCACGCTCATGCGGATGGCCACGACCTCCGGCGCCGATGTCCCAGGCTCACCTGCGGCATCCAGGACCCAGGCGAGGGCTTCCGCCGCCTCGCCGGTGCTCCAGGTGGCCAGGCCCAGGAATGCCACCCCGTCCATGGCCGGTTGCCCATCCCGACGCAGGAGCCGGCCATCCAGCCACCAGCGCCGGCGCACCAGCCGGTAGACACGCCCGCCCTCGCCAGGACCGAACGCCCGCGCCAGGGCCGGACTCAACTCAAGCCAGCCGGCGCTCACATCCCGGGCCACCACCGAGGCAGTGGCGAAACCGCCCTGGCGATCCACCAGGACGACGGGGTCTCCAACGCCAAAGCCTCCCACCGCTTTCACTCCGACGCGCGTGCCGCCGGCGGGGGCGATGGCCGTCAGGGGCGTCCCTCCCTGAAAGCCGCCTGCCAGGTACTGGATGTCGACCGCTCCACCCCCCTCCTCCACCACCACCCCCGGCAAACGCCCGGCCAGGCCGAAGCCGGCCCGGCGCAGATCGTCCGTCAGGCGGCGGCCGACCAGGCGACCCCCGTCGGCCAGCACCGCCCGGCGACTGGCGGCGCCAGCGATCCGGTCCGCCCCCAGGACAGCCGGCAGCACGGCCGCCAGCACCGTGACGGTCAGGGCCAGTGAGACAAGGGCATCAGCCAGGGCCGCTCCGGCCTCGCCGCCCCCTTTCACGGCCGCCCCCCGTCCCTGCGCACGGCCCGCAGGCTATAGGCACCCCGGCGGCCGGCCAGGGCGCGCCAGCCTGCCCGGACTTCAATCATCTGCAGCCCATCCACACCCGGCCAGGGAAGGACCGCGCCCTCCAGCCGGAAGCCCGGCGCAACGGCCGGTTCCAGGACAACACCCTCGGCAAGCCAGGGGTGGCCGTCAGGAAGCGCCTGAAACACTTCCACCAGGGCCTGGGCCTGGCGTCGGGCGTGATCCGCCACGAGGCTGGTCTCGAGGGATCTCCGCGCCAGGACGACCAGACTCCCCATGGAGGTCAGGGTCATTCCCAGGAGAGCCAGGGCGACGACTGTTTCAAGAAGCGTGAAACCGGCCGGCGATGACCGGTGATGAGTCAGGGGCATGACGATTCTCCGTGATGGATGCGGCGAAGCCGCTGTTGGCGAGCGGCCGCGCCGGAGGACCGGTCGTGCCACCGGGTGACGGCTATCGCAACCGGGATGCCAGCGCGAGATGAACCGGCAAGTCAGAGCGGCGGGGCTGCCGCCGGTGGTGGCGGGCCGAGGGCCGCGGCATCCTGGCACAACCCGGTGGGAGCTTGTCCCACCCTGGGACGATCACCTGCAGGGATACCCATCCCCGCCGCCGGGGTTATGCCAGCGCCGCCAGGACCCGGGTGACGACCTCGGCGACAGGACCACTGGCATCCACCCGGCATCCCAGCGCCCGGTAGAGAGGGATCCGTGTCCGCAGGCGCCGCCGGTAGACCGCCGTCTCCGCCATGAGCGGACGCACCTCAGGCTGGCGGCGGCACCGGGCCAGTGCGTTCTCCAGTGGCAGGTCCAGCCAGATCACGCTGCCGGCACCGGTCATGAATGCGGCATTCTCCTCCCCTTCCACGACCCCACCGCCGCAAGCAACCACCGGCTGCGGAAGCGCGCTGGAGACAAGACTCCGCAGGGCCTGGCTCTCCCGCCGACGAAACCCGGCCTCCCCTTCCGTGGCGAAGATCCCGGCCACCGTCTGAGTCGCCGCCGACTCGATTTCATGGTCCAGGTCCACGAAGGGCCTTCGCAGCCGCCGGGCCACGGCCGCACCCACCGTGGTCTTCCCACAACCCGGGAGGCCGACAAGCCAGACAATGCCCGCAGAGGAGGGGGACATGCTCAGCCCTTGAGAAGCCCTGCGAGAGCGTCAATGACGCCCAGGGACTGGGCGAGGATGACAAGAATGGCCAGGGGGCAGACGAAGCGCACCAGCAGGCTCCAGAAGTGCATCACGCCGGCACTGGAACAACCGTCGCCGAGTTCGGCCAGGGCCGGCTTCACACCCCAGACCCAGCCGGCGAAGATGCAGATAAGAAGGGCCCCTATGGTCAGGCTGTAGGTTCCGAACGCCGTGCTCATGGCCGACATGAAGTCCGTTCCCAGCCAATGATGCCTGCTGAACAGGTCGCTGCCCCCGTTGGCAAGGGCTGCGGGGATCCCCAGGATGAAGGAGGCCGCGCCCAGCAGCAGGGAGGCTTTGCGGCGTGTCAGGCGCAGCTCATCCACGGCCCAGGAAACGCCCACCTCAAGCAGGGAGATCGTCGAGGTCAAGGCGGCCAGCGACAGGAGAAGGAAGAAGACGCTCCCGAAGATGACACCACCCCACGGCTGCCAGGGCATGGAGGAGAAGATGGTCGGCAGGACGGTGAAGATGAGGCCGGATCCCGAGGGGAGATTCGCCAGGTCGGCACCTGCCGCGGCGAAGGCCGGGAAGATCACGAGCCCGGCCAGGACGGCGATGCACGTATCCATGCCTGCAACCCAGGCGGCGGAAGTCAGCAGGTTCTCGCGGCGCCCCAGGTATGAACCGTAAGTGATCATGGCCCCCATTCCCAGGGACAGGGAGAAAAAGGCCTGGCCCACGCCGGCGATCACCACCTGCGGTGTCAAGAGACTCCAGTCCGGCTGCAGGTAAAACTTCAGGCCGGCCTCGGCGCCGGGCAGGCTGATGGAGAAGACCACCAGGCCCAGTAAAAGGGTCAGCAGCAGGGGCATCATGATGCGGGAGGCCAGCTCGATCCCCTTCTTGATACCGCCCACGACGATCACCATGGTCAGGACCATGAACAGGCCATGCAGGATCATGTTCCATGAGCCGCTGGCCACCGTGGTGGTGAAGATCTCCTCGGCCTGGTCAACGGAGGTGATACCGGTGAAGTCGCCACGCACCGCCTTGATCAGGTAGCCCACCGTCCAGCCGGCCACCACCGAATAAAAAGAAAGGATGGCAACGCCGGTGATGACGCCCAGGCCGCCCACCAGCCACCAGGGCGTGCGTTCCTTGAGGACCAGGAAGGCACCGACCGGATTGCGGCGGGTGCGCCGGCCGATGGCCAGTTCCGCCACCATGACCGGCAGCCCCACCAGGAGGACCGCCCCCAGGTAGACCACCAGAAACGCCGCGCCTCCATGCTCGGCGGTCTCGGCCGGGAAGCGCCAGATATTCCCCAGGCCAATGGCTGAGCCGGCGGCCGCCAGGATGAAGCCAACACGGCTGCGCCACTCTCCTCTCCCTTCCACCTCCCCTTTTCGGCCCTGCACCTCAGTCTCCTCCTTGATCCGGGGGCATTTCCCGCCCCGGGGCCGGTATCGCGCCGCCCCCCTGTCCACTCCCCTTGCGCCGGCCACGTCTTTCCTGAACCATGGCCACACCTATCGCCAGCGCGAACCCGCCCCACACCAGGGTCAGGATCACCAGCATCATCACCAGCCCGCCCCGGCTCACCGCGTACTCCAGCGCGCCAGGCGACTGTTGAAGAGAAACAACAGAGCCAGCACCATACCCCACTGGACCAGGCAGGTGCCCACCGAGAAGACATGGAACGGCTGCCACCAGCCGGCCGGGTCGAAAGAGGTGATGGACTGATAGAACCACCAGCCCAGCATGGCGGCGAATTCAAGGGGGATCACCACGGCCAGGACGACATTGAGCCAGGGCCCGACCCTGAAGTCGGCGCCGGCATCGTTGATGCATTCACGCCGGAAGCGGTCGACGCCGTAGCAGAGGGCCGCCACAGTCACCAGCAGGCCGGAGATGAGCAAGCCCACACCCCAGACCCAGTCCTGGTTATCGAAAACCGCCATGGAGAGCGCTGAGGGAATGCCCATGAGAAAAGCGACCAGGCCGACCAGGATGATGCTGCGCCGCCGCGACATGCCGCCATCCATGAGCAGGCGCACACCCAGTTCCAGCATGGCGATGAGGGATGACAGCGCCGCCACCGCCAGGGCCAGGAAAAAGACGGGAGCAAACACGCGCCCGCCGGGCATGCCGGCGAAGAGCCGCGGGATCCAGATGAAGGCCAGGCCGTTGTTGCCCGCATTCATGACCTCCATGGCCTCCTCGCTGGGCAGAAAGGCGAACACCGTCGGGACGATGGCGATGGCAGCAAGCAGTGATGCCGAGTTGTTCCCCAGCCCGGCAATCAAGGAATTGAGAGCGATGCCGTCGCGCCGGCGCATGTAACTGGCATAAGTCAGAATGAGGCCCCACCCGGCCCCGGTGGACCAGGCCGACTGGGTCAAGGCCTCCAGCCAGACCTTCACGTCGGACAATCTGCTCAGATCCGCATGGAACAGAAACTCCAGGCCTCGACCCGCGCCATCAAGAGTGACGGCACGCAGTGCGGCAACCACCAGCAGAACAAAGAGTGAGGGGATGAGGATCCGGTTGGCGATCTCGATGCCGCCCACCACTCCGCGGCTGATGATGGCCAGTCCCAGGGAGAGAGCCAGGCCATGGAACAGAACCGGCCACCAGCTCCCGGAACCGGCAAAAGCCGTCCAGACAACCTCGGCATCCTGAGCCAGCGGCCCCTGCAGGGTTAAAAAAAAGTAACGCAGGCACCACCCGGCCACCACCGAGTAATAGAACATGATGGCAAGGGTGCAGATGCCGACAAAGCCGCCCATCCAGGCCTTGCCCGGGCCCAGCACTGCGGCGAAGGCACCGATGGGGCCCCGCCGGGAGCGCTTGCCCAGCGCGAACTCGACCATGAGGATCGGGATGGACCACAGAAAGAGCGCCGCAATCCATGGAATCAGAAACGCGCCCCCGCCATTGGCGGCCGCGACCCGTGGAAAGCGCCAGATATTGCCGGTGCCCACAGCCATTCCCAACGCCGCCAGAACCAGGGCCCAGCGACTGGTGAAGACTTCGCGGGTGGCCGCCACGCGGTCTGCCGCTCCTGCGTCTCTCAGACCGCCGGCACGGCGGCACGGTCGGCGTCGGATGCCTCGTCGGGCGACGTGGCCGGCTTGCCCTGAAAACGGGTCATGAAGCTGGTATCAAATTTACCGGCCATGAAGTCAGGGTCGGCCAGGATCCGCAACTGGGCAGGAATGGTGGTCTTGATCCCTTCGATGATGAACGACTCCAGGGCCCGGCGCATGCGTGAGATGGCTTCGGCCCGGTTCTTGCCCCGGGATATGACCTTGGCGATCATGGAATCGTAGAACGGCGAGACCAGACAATCCGCATGAGCCGCCGTGTCCACGCGCAGGCCGGGCCCCCCGGGAATGTGAAAGGCCGTGATACGTCCGGGAGAGGGTCGGAATGTATCCGGGTCTTCAGCGTTCACCCGGCACTCCAGGGCGTGCCCCTGAAGAACGATCTCCGATTGCTTCATGGAGAGCTTCTCACCGGCCGCTACCTGAAGTTGCTCTTTCACAAGGTCGATGCCGGTGACCCCTTCCGTGACCGGGTGCTCCACCTGGATACGGGTATTCATCTCTATAAAGTAGAAGTCCCGATTCTCATCCAGGAGAAACTCCACGGTGCCGGCGTTGGCATATCCCACGGCGTTGGCCGCCTTGACCGCCGCCGCCGCCATGCGGGCACGCAGGACATCATCCAGGGCAGGAGACGGTGATTCTTCCAGCAGCTTCTGGTGGCGCCGCTGAATGGAGCACTCCCGCTCGCCCATATGCACCACGTTGCCATGCTCATCGCCGAACACCTGGAACTCCACGTGGCGGGTTCCCGCCAGGAATTTTTCCAGGTAGACCGCGTCGGAACTGAAGGCGGCCCCGGCCTCGGCCCTCACCTGCGGCAGGAAGCGATGCAGCTCTTTCCGGGAGGTGACCAGGCGCATCCCCTTGCCCCCGCCGCCGGCAGTTGCCTTGATCAGGAGCGGATAGCCGATTTTCTCGGCAGCAGCCTCAGCTTCTTCCTCGGTGTCCACCAGGCCCGAACCGGGCACGGTGGCCACACGGGCCGCGTCCATGGCGGCGCGGGCGCGGGCCTTGTCACCCATCATCCGGATGACCTCCGGGTCCGGGCCGATGAACTTCAGATTGCAGGCATGGCAGACCTCGGCGAAGTGAGCCGATTCGGCCAGGAACCCATACCCGGGATGAATGGCTTCCGCCCCGGTGATCTCCGCCGCAGCGATGATGGCACTGATATTCAGGTATGATTCGGTGGCCTTGGCAGGACCGATGCAGACATCGTCGTCGGCAAACTTCACATGGAGAGAATCGGCGTCGGCCTCTGAATGGACCGCCACCGTGCGGATGCCCAGTTCACGGCATGCCCAGATGACGCGCAGGGCGATCTCGCCACGGTTGGCAATAAGGATTTTCTTGAACACGTATCAGCAGCCGTTCGCCGGGTTCAGACCGCGCTGGGGCGAAGCCGGAAGAGAACTTCACCATATTCCACCGGCTGACCATTGGCAATCAGGATATCCACGATCTCGCCGTCCACGTCGCACTCGATCTCGTTCATGAGCTTCATGGCTTCGACGATGCAGAGGGTCTGCCCGCTCTTGATCTTGGAGCCCGTCTCCACGAACACCTCCGCCTCGGGGGTGGGAGAACGGTAGAACGTGCCAACGATGGGCGATTTGATCTCATGAAGCTCTTCCGCCGGCTCCTCCACCGCCTGCACGGGCAAAGGCGTCACGGGCACAGGCCCGGAAGCGGCCAGCGGAGCCGGAGCGACCCCCGCAGGCCCAATGCTCTGCATGGTGCCATCAGGGCGGCGATCCAACTTCAGCGTGGTCCCGTCATGCTCCATCTCGAAGTATAGAAACTCGCTGCGGGCAATGCGTTCGATCATTTCCTGGATCTCTTTCAGGTCCAAGGCACACACCTCCACGCGCAGGATCCGGCGGCACCAGAGCGCACCGCAGGCCGGGTCTCGCCGGCTGCGAGAAAGCCTAACATGCCGCCGCGAGATGGCGCAAATACGTCAAGAAGAGCTCGGAAATGCGGTCCGCCGCGACTGGATCACTCATGATTGACAGCCCACACCGGCCGCCGTTAGCATCCCCTCTTTTCCTGGAGACCATTGGATGAGCGAGGGCCCCTCAGACCTGGCCACGCCGGCGCGACACCCCCAGTGGATCATGCGTTCGCGCATCTTCTACCCCGCTTTTCAGCTCCTGGTGCACGGGGTTCTGCGGCTGCTCTGTCGCCTGCGCGCCCACGGCGTCGAGAATCTCCCGGGAAGCGGCCCTCTCATCCTGGCTGCCAATCACCAGTCCTACATCGATCCCTTCCTGATCGGGGTTGCCATCTCACTGCGTCCTCACTACCTCGTCTACACCACCTTCATGCGCAAGCCGCTCATAGGAGCCTTCTGCCGCATCTTCGGCGGGATCGAGGTGGGGCATGGGCCGCCGTCCCGCGCCCTGCGCTCGGCACGGCTGGCCCTGGGGGCCGGCGATGTTCTGGAGATCTACCCCGAGGGCTGCCGCAGCAAGGATGGCCGGGTCCTGCCCTTCGCCCGTGGTTTCGCGCAACTGGCGCGGGTCACCGGCGCGGCGGTCGTCCCCATCGCCATAGTGGGAGCCGATGGGGTCTGGCCCCCGCACCGTCGCCTGCCGCGGCCGGGACGGATCTCGGTCCATTACGGGACACCCATGAGCGCCCCGGGTCCGGCCGACCTGAACGGTACGGCGGCACGCCTGGTGGATCGGAACTTCGCCCTGGAGGTCCGGCAGGCCGTCCTGGATCTGGCCGGAGGCCTCCTGGAATCCGGGCAGGAACCCGACCGGGACGCGGAAGGGCAGGGACGCGCGGCGGGGGAAACCGGCTAGCGGCGCGCCGGCAACAAGGGTGCCGTCTCCACCTCGACACCGACCACGGCCGAGCCGAGAACATCCTGGAATGCCGTCACTTTCACGATGTTCAACACGCCACGACGCAGACTCAACGGCTGCAGATGCCCCGCGGTCGCCCGCATCAGGATGGCGCCACGGGCAGAGGGCAAGGGAGGCGCGTTGGCCGGCGTCGCCGTGGGAGAGATGGCCAGGATGCCCCCTTCGGGCATCTCCTGGGGCTCGGCGACGGTGCCCTTCTCGATCACTCTCGGCCCCCGTCGCACCGCACGCACGGCGATGTAGTCGACATACAGGCGATCGGTCGAGACCGGCACGTTCCCTTCCCAGACCACTCTCTCCTGCCCCACGGGAATAAGAGTCCCCACTCCCCAGCGCAGGCGATCCACCAGATCGGCAGAGTCCGCGCGCAGGGCCGTGACACGAGGCATCTCCACTCCTCCCGACCCTGCAATGCGCAACGCTCGTCCCAGCACAAAGGCCAGGCCGACGTCGCCCTCTTCAACCCCCGGCACCTGGATGGTGACCCGCCGGCCGCCTTGCGGGTAGCGGGTGTTCTCCTCTTCCGGCTGCAATCCGGGAGAGGCGGCGGCCGCCGCCAGCACCGGTGCGGCAGCGCTCTCCGCCCCATAGAGATAGATGGCAAGCTGCACCAGCCCCAGGCGCCTGTCCACCTCTTCCGGCGGCAGGTGGTTGTCCATGACGAGCCGCACCCGGGCCGTGGGTTGCAACTTCGCGGTGCTATCCAGCTGGTAGTCCAGATCCTGACCGCTGCTACCCCCGGCCCATAGCGCGCAAAGACCCAGCGCCAGGATGAAGTTCGCCGTCTTCTGCAGGCTCGTCATGCAGAGATGGTACGGGCGCCTCTCGCATGCTGTCAATGCAACTTGCGTCATGCCGCGACCCGCCGCTAGCATCCGCTTCGGATGTGGCAGTGAGCGCAGAAGATCCCTGGACCCGGGACCTGGTGTCCCGCCTGGAAGCCCTTCTGGAAATCGGCGGGACGGCACTTGCCGCCAGCGGGCTGTTCCTGGCGGTCAAGGGTCTTCCCCAGATGAACGAGAGCCTCCTGGGCCTGCCGCCCGGATTCGGGGCCCGTGACACGGGTGCGTTTCTTTGCGCCGTTCTGGTCGGAATCGTTCTCATGCCCGTGTTCCTTCGCCGCCTCCTGGGCGGATGGCCGGCGGGGCAGCTCCTGGGCCGGCGCAGGATCTCCGCCAGCAAGGCCGTGGGGGCGGGGCTGGTGGTGGCCGCCGCCCTGACGCTCTGGTCCCAGTTCCTCCTCTGGCTGGCGCCGGAGATCCTGCTGCCGGTCTGGCGGAGCCTGGGCATCACCCGTGCGCCCCAGTTATGGGCTGCCGTTTTGTTCGCGGCTCCGCTGGCAACCGCCCTGCCCGAAGAGCTCTTCTTCCGGGGGTATGGCCAGGGCATCCTGGCCGCCCGCTGCGGGAGAGCGTGGGGCCTGCTCCTGGTAGCGAGCGGGTTCAGCCTGGCCCATGCCGGTCAGGGATGGAGTTCCGTGTTGCTGGCCATCTTCCCGGCCGCAGTGGCCCTGGGACTCCTCTACGACGCCACCGGCTCCATTCTCGCGCCCTGGGTCGCTCACACGGCCACCAACGCCGCCGCTTTTCTCTCCATGGGCGGCGCCACTGTTTATCCAGGGAGCGGGACATGGATCGTGGCGGCTCTGATGGCAACCTCCGCCGCCATCCTGTGGGGTGGGCGACGCCAGGCAAGGTCCGGCCTGGCGCAGCTTCGGGGCCTGGGGCGCGCTCTGGGTCAGGACATGCGTGGCTTCTTCCTGGTGGCCACGGCGGGCATGACCAGCATGGCCACCGCCCTCTTCATCTACGGCCTGCTGGCACCGCTCCTGCCCGACCATGCCACCCGTGTCCTGGTCACCGGGTTGGTTCTCTGGGGTCTGTCCTTGATCATCCACCACCGGCGCGGCGCGGCCTGGGGCGCCAGCTTCCCCTGACGTCCCGAATACGAGATCAGATGTCGGCGCAGATGGCGTCGCCCACGGCCGCCGTTCCCAGTTGACCACCCAGATCGGAAGTGGTCCTGCCCGCACGCACGCACCGGGCCACTCTATCCTCCACCCGCCGGGCCGCTTCCTTTTCACCCAGATGGTCCAGCATGAGGGCGGCAGTGAGGATTGCGCCCATGGGATTGGCGTGATCCTGGCCTGCGTATTTGGGCGCCGAGCCGTGCACCGGTTCGAACATGGAAGTCCCGCCGGGGCGGATATTGCCGCTGGCGGCCATGCCCAGCCCACCCTGCAGGGCCGCCCCGATATCGGTGACGATGTCACCGAACATATTACAGGTGACCACGACCTCGAACTGCTCCGGCTTGCGGAGGAGCTGCATGGCCAGAGCATCGACATACATGTGAGAAGACTCGATGTTGGGGAACTCGGGTGCCACCTCCTGGAAGACCCGTTGCCACAGGTCATGGCCGAAGGTCAGCACATTGGCCTTGTCCGACATGAGAACCTTGCCCCGTCCGTTGTCGCGGGCATACTCGAAGGCCAGGCGGATGATCCGTTCCACCCCCTTGCGTGTGTTCACATCCTCCTGGATGGCCACTTCATCGGCCGTCCCCTTCTTGAAGTTGCCACCCATGCCCACATACAGGCCTTCGGTATTTTCCCGGAAGAAAACGATGTCGATATCCGCGGCACTCCGGTTCTTGAGGGGGCAGAGGCCATCATCCAGACAGCGCACCGGCCGGATATTGGCGTACAGGTCCATGCGAAAACGGGTGCCCAGCAGGATATCGGCGGCGTGGCGCATATCCGGGACCCGCGGGTCACCAAAAGCACCCATATAGATGGCGTCGTACCGCTCCCATTCTTCCAGGGTTCCCTCGGGCAGCGTCTCGCCTGTGGCCAGGAAATGATCCGCCGAGAAGGGGTACTCCTTGATCTCGAACTCCGGGCCGCCGGCAGCGGCCAGGCTCCTCAGGACCTTGAGAGCTTCCCGTGTCACCTCGGGGCCGATGCCGTCTCCGCCCACCACCGCGATCCTGTACTCCCGGCTCATGCTTCCCTCCCTGGACGCGCCTTCAGGCTTGCCGCCCGTCGCGCATGTTTCACTGCGGCGACCGTCACCGCCAGGCCCAGCAGAGTGCCTGCACCGTCGGCAACCAGATCTCGCCCCGAGGCATCCCGGCCGGGGATGAACGACTGATGCCATTCGTCACCGGCACCGTAAAGCACGCCCAGAAGCACGGTCAACACCGCCCCCCGGCGACCCAACCGGCCGCGCCATCCCCCGGCCAGGGCCCGCGACAGAAACAGGCTGAGGACCCCGAACTCGATCCCGTGCAACAGCCAGTCCGGTGCTCCAGGAGGCGATGGGGGACTGGACATTTGGGACAGGGTCAAGATCGCTCCCGCAACCAGGAGCACCGGCCCCCACAGCCCCACTTCTCTCAGGGTCATAGCCGGCCCTGGACCGGGTAGGGATACATCACCCAGGCCAGCGCCATGGCTCCCACCATCATCCCCACGAACAGAAACACAAAGACCCTGATGCGGCCCACGGCCCTGTCACGGGTCAGGAAGGCGAAGAAGGTGGCCACCAGCAGGCTGTGCAGCGCCATGACCATGAAATGACTCACGACGAACCCGCCGCCGGTCGCTCCGGGGGGGACCGGTGAGGCTTGCGGCCGATGCAGTAGTCGAAGACATCAAGCACCAGCAGCAGGTTCATGAGGCCGGCGGTGAGGAGAAAAGTACGCCCGTACGAATGGGTCCCCGCCGAGTAGCGCTGCCGCACCCGCTTGAGAATCTGTTCCCGGGCGACGCTGTCCGACCGGGAGTCGGGCATGCGGTAGCGCAAATCGCCGAACGTGCGCACTCGCGCCCAGGCATCCAGAGGACCCACGCCGGCATTGGCCAGGGTCGACAGGTACGACAGGGGCTGCTCGGGATCCATGGCATACACTGTGCCATTGAGAGCCAGCCCAAACCCGAAAGTGGTCAGCACGACCGCCATGAACACCAGGCCGGCGGATGTCCTCCGCAGGAGCAGATGGCCGGCCCCCGGGATGGCCCATGCCAGGAGACAGGGCAACCAGGGAGAGCGGGTGCTCACGGCCTCATCCGCTTCCCGGCCTGCTTCGCCTGCCGTGGCCATGGTCGCCATGAACTCAGATGTCGTCGCGGACGACGTTGACCGTCACATGGGCCGTCACTTCGGCATGGAGCCTGACCGGGATGGTGTAGGCCCCCAGCATCTTGATGGGCTTCTCCAGCTGGATACGCCGGTGGTCGACCTGAATGCCGGCCTCCTCCAGCGCGAAGGCAATCTCCGCCGCCGTCACCGCGCCGTAGATGGTGTCGCTGTCACCGGCACGATGGGACAACTCGAGATGAGTGGACGTGATCTGCTGAGCCAGCAACTCCATCTCGGCACGTTCCTTGGAATTGCGCGCCTCGTTCC
>JAPUKF010000238.1 GCA_027295805.1 Acidobacteriota bacterium
CAGGGCCGGCTCGATTACCTGCGTCCCGATGGCAAGTCCCAGGTGACCATTGAATACGACGGCACCCAGCCCAGGAGGATCGAGGCTGTGGTGGTTTCCACGCAACACGGTGCTGAGGCGAAGCAGGAGCAGATTCGCGAGGATGTCATCGCCCAGGTCATTCGACCGGTCCTGCCCGAAGGGATGCTGGACAACGATACAAAGATCTACGTGAACCCCACGGGCCGCTTCGTGACCGGTGGCCCACAAGGCGATTGTGGGCTCACCGGACGCAAGATCATCGTCGACACCTATGGCGGTATGGCCCGCCATGGTGGAGGCGCTTTCTCAGGGAAGGACCCCACCAAGGTGGATCGTTCGGCCTCTTACATGGCTCGCTACATCGCCAAGAACATCGTGGCCGCTAAGTTGGCCCGCCGGGCGGAAGTCCAGCTGGCCTACGCCATCGGTGTCGCCGAGCCGGTGTCGGTGATGGTGGACAGTTTCGGCAGCGGCCAGGTGGCGGAAACTGTCATGGAGGCGGCTGTGCGCAAGACCTTCGAGCTGACTCCCAAGGGAATCATTGAAAGCTTGAACCTGCGCCGTCCCATTTTCAGGGCTACGGCGGCGTTCGGTCATTTCGGACGCAATGGTGATTCCTTCACCTGGGAACGGACGGACAAGGCTGAGGCCCTGGCAGCCGCTGTACGCTGAGCCTGTCAAGATTTTCTGCGGTGGCTCCCGGGCATCCTACTCGGGCCCCGTGCGAGAACGCGCCTGCGAACCATGATGAAAGCTCCTGATGGTCGACTCAGGTGGCGTGCTCTTCTTGCAGGGCTCGGCCTTGCCCTGACCGCCTGGTTTGCTCTCGGCTGGGAGAGGGTGCCCCAGGGGCGCCTGGTGGTTCGTGATTCTTCCTGGCTCAGGGTTGCGCCCCGGGCGCTCTCGCCGGGATGGCACTGGATCCCCCCCGTCCTCCTGACGACCCGCTCCCTGCCCCGCAGCGAGGTGGCGGAGGCCTGGGAGGTGGGACTGGCAGGGAGTCCCTGTCTCTCGCCTGAAGGCGCACGCTGGGGAGGGGCTGGCGTGCTCGTCTGGAAGGTCCATGAGCCCAGCCTGGCCCGGCTGGTGGCGCGTGCCGGCGACAGGATCTCGGAGCTCGTGATCGGCCCCGCCGTGAGGAGCGCGTTCAGCCAGGCTCTGGCTGGCGGGGAGCTTGTCCTCTCCCACACCCTGGCAGAGGATGCCGTCAGAGGGACCTTGGTCCCACGGCTGGCCGCCGACGGCATCGAGCTGGTTGAATTCACCCTGGATGTGGCAGGGCCGCCTGCGGAAGTTGTGCGACTCCTGGGGAAACGGCGGCGAAGTCCCGGGCCAGCCGCCCGTCTTCTGCTGGTGGGCTGGGATGGAGCCGACTGGAATCTTCTGGATCCTCTGCTCGCCCGGGGAGACATGCCTCACCTGGCAGGCCTTCTGGAACGGGGGATCAGGAGGCGCCTGCGCACGGTGATGCCGAATCTCTCGCCGGTGGTCTGGACCTCCATCGCCACGGGAACGCTGCCGGCAAAGCATGGGATCATCGATTTTCTGGCAGTGGACAGGAAGACCGGCAAGAGAGTTCCGGTGACGAGCAATCTGCGCAAGATGCCCGCTCTCTGGACGATTCTCGACAAGCGGGGGCTGGATGTGGAGATCGTGGCCTGGTGGGCCACGTGGCCCGCAGAGGAGGTGAGGGGAACACTGGTCACCGACCGCATCGCCTATCAGCTGTTCGGCATGAGTGAAACCCTGGGGCGAGGGCCTGAGGGCAAGACCTGGCCGCCGGAGCTGTTTGACCGTCTTCAGGACTTGATCGTCCGTCCGGAAGACATAACCCACGAGGAGGTTCGCATCTACGCCCCGGACCTGCCGGACCCCGCGGATTTGGGTGGAGAGGATGCGGACCTGCTGGCGGAGTTCAAGACCGTGCTCGCGGCCACAGAGACCTATCACCGCATAGCTCTGCGTCTGGCGCAGGTCGGGACGCCGGTTCTGAAGGCGGTTTACTATGAGGCCACGGATACGGCAGCACATCTGTTCATGCCTTTCATGGCACCAACCCGGCCGGGGATCAGTCCCGAGCGGGCAAAACTATGGGGTCCTGTGGTGGAAGCCGTGTATCGTGATCTGGACAGGCGCCTTGGTGAGCTCTTGGACACGGTCGGTGGAGAGACCTGCGTCATGGTGGTCAGCGACCATGGGTTTCGCAGTGGCGAAAACCGTCCCAACGCCGATGCCCGCATCGGCGGAGGCCGCGCCGCCGAGTGGCATCGCAAGTACGGTGTCCTGGCCATGGCCGGGCCCGGGATACGACCCGGGGGGGGGACGGGTGATGCCTCGGTGCTGGACATCGCACCGACGGCTCTGGCCCTCCTGGGCCTACCGGTTCCCGAAACCATGGACGGAACGGTTCTGATCCAGACGGTGGATCCTGATTTTCTGGCCGCGTATCCCGTTCTTGTCCAGTACAGGCGGCAGCCGGATCCGCTTGACCCGGTCGTGTCCGGGCCGATGGCATCCGGCGCAGATGCCGCCATCGTGGAACGCTTGCAGAGTCTGGGCTATATCGGGCCGGGCGAGGTCGGTCGGCTGGTTCAGGGCAATGCCACCGCCTCCAATAATCGCGCCGTCAGTCTTCTGGCAGCGGGAGACGCTCAGGCAGCCCTGGCTGAGGTCGAAAAGGGACTGGCGATTGAGCCGCGCGCCGTGGCCCTCCTCATCAACAAGGTACGCGCCCTGCGGGTGCTGCGTCGTGATGAGGAGGCGCTGCAGATTCTCCTGGCCGTCCTTGCCGCCCGACCCGATCTGGCGCCGGTGGAAAATCTTCTGGGTAACCTCTACATGGACAACGACGACCTGAACGCAGCAGCCCGATCCTTTGCGCGGGGCCTGGACCTGGATCCCAACTCCGCCGACCTGCTGCTCAGCAGAGGACTGCTGGCGGAGCGGCAGGGAGAGCTGGAGGATGCCCTGGCGGATTTCAGGCGGGCCATCGAGATCGACCCCGATTCTGCGGAAGCCCACAATAATGTTGGCAATATCCAGCGCCGTAAGGCTTTTCATGCCCGTGTAGTAGGCGATGAAAAGGCCGCCATAGCGGCATTCGCCGCAGCGGAGCAGGCCTATCGGGATGGCATGGCTGCGGATAGTGAATTTATCGGCTCCTACAACAATCTGGCTCTCATCTACCAGGACACGGGCCGGCCTGAACAGGCCATGGCCCTGTACCAGCGTGCCCTGGAGCAGATTCCACAGCAGGCGGTGGTTCATAATAATCTGGGCAGCCTCTATTTTGCCTCCGGCCGCCTGGAGGAAGCCCGCCGGGAATTTCAGGCTGCTATCGACTCTGACGAACAATATGCGTCGGCCTGGAATAATCTGGGAGCGGTTCTCGGCCGTCTGGGCCAGTCCAGGGACGAGTTGGATGCCTACAGGCGAGCCGTGAAACTGGATCCGCATTACGCCGATGGTGCGTACAATCTTGGACTGGCTCTCCTGGCGCGGGGAAGATTGGATGAGGCCGAGGCGGCTCTCCAGCGCGCCCTGGAGATCCAGGATGATTACATGGCGGCGTTGCAGGTTCTGGCAGAAATCTATCTGCGCCGGGAGCGCGTGGCCGATGCGGTCGACGTCCTCAATCGGGCAGTACGCCTCAACCCCAGGCTGGCGACCCTGCACAATCACCTGGCCAATGCCTGGCTCAGGGCGGGGGAGGAGGGGCAGGCCCGGAGGGAATGGGAGCTTTCACTGGCACTGGATGCCAACCAACCTCTGATTCGCCGGCAGCTGGAGGGGATGACCCCCTGAGCGCCCCCGAGGATGACACGGTCAGGTGCGCAGGTGCAGGCTGAAATAAAGGCCCAGGGAGGCAAAAAAGATGTTGGGCGCCCAGGCGGCAAGCAGGGGAGGGAGGACCGCAGCGGTTCCCAGAGCGTTGAAGATGGCCAGCACCGACCAGTAGATAACTGTCAGGGCGATGGCCAGACCGATGCCGAAAAGGGAACCATGGGAGCCAACCCTGAATGCAAAGGGGAAGCCGAGAAGGACCATGCAGACCGGTATGATGGGGGTTGTGACTTTTCGGGCCAGATCGACCCGCAGGTTGAGCGTGTCATAACCTCGCCGTTCCAGATCGATGATATAGGCGCTCTGGTCGCTGTACGACATCTGATCCGAGTCACGCTGGATACCCCAGAGGACAAACGAGTCCTCGGACTGGAACAAAGCCGGCCCGGCGCCGAGATCGACGGACGCCTGCTCAAGCTGCTTCAGATTGTTTCCGTCGGCCTGAAAGTTCCTCTCCCAGGCACGGGCAACCTGCCATTGGCTGCCGTCGTAGCGTGCCTGCTCGGCATAGAACCGCTCTTCCATGGCGAAGGTCGAGGGGTTCAAACGGTAGACGCTGAGCCCCTGAAGAGATGAACGTTCGGGATCGGCCGTGCGGTAGTGGAACAAACGGCCATCATCGCTCATGGTCCAGGGCTGACGGGGGTCCTGGTGGCGCGGCTCCCGTCCGGCGATGAGGTCCCGAAGGCGCTGAGCCTCCTGGTTGCTGGTGGGCAGAATCCCGTCCTGGATCATGAAGCTGCCGCCGGACAGAACCACGGTCAGAAATAGGAGAGGCAGGAGAAGGCGATAGACGCTGACTCCGGCCGCTTTGATGGCGGTATCCTCCCTGGCGCGCGCCAGCATGCCGATCCCCACAAGGGTCGCTACCAGACAAGCTACGGGCAGGATGGTGTTGGTCATTCGGGGGAGAAGGAAGAGCAGGTATTGCAGGACAAGGCCTGTGGCAATGTCATTGTCGACCATATCGCCCACCAGGGAACGAAACTCGACCAGGATGTAGACCAGATAGATGGAGAGCATCACGAAGAGAAAGACCCTGAAGAATGACGCCGCCACATAGCGATCGATGAGCTGAGGAAAGGCCGCGGGTTGAGGCAGGGCCTCAGGCTCGGGAGCCGTGCCCGCCGGCCGGCGGCGCCTGCCGGCCAGGGTGGAAAGACGCTGGCCCAGGGCCCGGCTCACCCGAACCAGAAAGGCCCCCGAGGGGGCGCGGCGCAAACGGACCAGGGTCAAGAGGAGAACCAGGAAGGCGAAGACTCCGTTGGGGAGCCAGATCGCCAAGCGGGCGTCCATCTGCCCGCTTTCGGCTGCCCCCCGGAAGATGGAGTACCCGACCCAGTACACGAGAACGATGGCCAGGCTGAGGGCGAACCCGGACGCTCTGCCACCGCGCCGATTCATCACTCCCAGGGGGAGCCCCAGCAGGGCGAAGATCAGGGCCGCGGCTGGAAGGGCAAACCTCTCATGGAGTTCCGCCCGCGCATGGCCGAGGCGCATACGGCGGACAACCTGGTTGGTTTCCGCACGGGCTGTCCGCACCTGGATAAGGAGCTCGGGGATCGTCATCTCGCGCAAATTTCGCCGCAGGCCACCCGAGAAAGCGCGGATGTAGCCCGGTGCCTCACGGCTTTCCTGGTAGGTGGCAAATGACATGACCGAATATCCCTCGGTGGCCGCGGCGTCCAGGCGGCGGGCATGCGTTGACCCGTTCTCCAGGTAGATATTGACCCTGCCGGTATCGGCGTCGAAGCTCAGTTCACCGCGCCTGGCAACCGTGACCCGTTCCATCAGTCCCTGGGGATCTTCTTCGTAGAGAAAAACGCGCAAGAACGCTCCGGTTTCATCCTCGCGAGCGTCGTAGTACAAGAGGACTCCCGGGATGGAAGCATGGAACACCCGGGGGACGAATCGGTCAGGGTTCGCGTAACGAGAGAGAAATACATCCCTTTTCATGAGATGGTAGGCATAGGAGCCCTGGGGCGCTACGAAAGCGATGAAGTAAAAGCAGACGGCGCTGGCCACCAGACCGATGGCGGCCACAGGCAAGGTCAGGCGCCTGAATGGAATTCCGGCCGCCTGGATGGCGACAAGCTCGGAATCGGCGGATAATCGCCCGATTCCGATGAGGCAACCCAGCAGGACCGACATGGGAAGGCTGACCACCAGCAATTGGGGCAATTGAAAATAGAGCAGCTTGAGAACCACGCTCAGCCCGATATGGTTGGCAACCGCCTCCCGGGCAACGTCGAAGAGCACGTTCATGAGGAGAAGGAAAACGTACAGGGAAAGGCTCAGGATGGTCGGTGGAAGAATCTCGCTGAAGATGTAGCGATCCAGGCGGCGCATGATAGGCACGATAATAGCCGTCTCCAGGCACTGGCTACAACCTTACCGGCCCACGAAATATCCCCTATAAAGTGGCTTAAAGGGGGATTGAGAGCATTCAGCTTTGGAGGCGTTCAGAGTCCGATAACAGATATTATGTCAACTCAGTTGGGCATGGGGAGAGTTTGGGGTCGCCGGCATGAACTCGGCTTTTCTCATCACTTAGGGCGATCTTGCTCTGTCAGGGGTACACTGGGCGATCGGCATCAGCCCGGATGGCTCCATGATGTTCGTGGCGGGAGAAAGTGGTTTCG
>JAPUKF010000239.1 GCA_027295805.1 Acidobacteriota bacterium
ATGAGCGAGATCCTCATACCGTGATGGGCGCGGCGATGTGGGGGTGTGGGTCGTACCCCTCCAGGTGAAAATCGGTGAAGCGGAAGTCGAACAGGGACGAGACCTCGGGGTTGAGGCGCATGCGCGGCCGTGGCCGCGGCGTCCGTGTCAACTGCAGGCGGGCCTGGTCCAGGTGATTGACGTAGAGGTGGGCGTCGCCGAACGTGTGAACGAATTCTCCCGGCTCAAGGTCGGAGACCTGCGCCACCATGAGGGTCAGCAGCGCATACGACGCGATGTTGAACGGCACCCCCAGAAACACATCGGCGCTGCGCTGGTAGAGCTGGCACGACAGGCGTCCCTGGGCCACGTAGAACTGGAACAGCGCGTGGCAGGGAGGAAGGGCCATGCGGTCCAGGTCGGCGGGGTTCCAGGCGCTGATCATGTGACGACGCGAGTCGGGGTTCTCCCGGATCTGCGCCAGCACCTGGCCGAGCTGGTCGATGTGGCCGCCGTCCCGGGCCGGCCATGACCGCCACTGGTGCCCGTAGATGGGACCCAGATCCCCGTCGGCGTCGGCCCAGTCATCCCAGATGGTGACCTTGTTCTCGTGGAGGTAGCGCACGTTGGTGTCACCGGCGATGAACCAGAGCAGTTCGTGGATGATGGAGCGCAGGTGGAGCTTCTTGGTGGTCAGCAGGGGAAAGCCGTCGGCCAGGTCGAAGCGCATCTGGTAGCCGAACACGGAGCGGGTGCCGGTGCCGGTGCGGTCGCTCTTGGCGATGCCTCCATCCAGGATGTGCCGCAGGAGGTCATGGTAGGGCTGCATGAGATGCGGATGATCTCATCTCGCTGGGTTGGTGACAACCTCCGGCCGCGCCCGGCGCAGGTAGATGGCCAGCCAGCCGTGGAAAGTGACGGAGGAGAAGGCCGTGGCCGCCAGCAGGCCGTAAAGCAGACCGTGGAACTCCGGATAACCCCAGGCAGTGGCCAGGCGAACGCCGGCCAGGGCAGACGGCACGGTCAGGACGGCGTAGCGCAGCAGCGCCACCATGAGGCCGGGCCGGCCACGCCCCATCCCCTCGAACACGGGCCTGCACACGAAAAACGGGATGCCCACCAGGCAGGCCAGCGGAGTCAGGCGGAGGGCGAATGTGGCAAGGAGGGAGGTGAGGGGTTCCTCGGTCATGACCCGGGCCAGAGGAGGGCCGCCGAACCAGGTCAGGGGCGCCACCACCAGCAGGCAGTAGGCGACCATGGTCAGGCTGATCTGCCAGAACCCCCGCCGGATGGCGTGCAGATTGCCCAGTCCGAACTGCCTCGCCGTGTAGGGCAGGACCGCTACGCTGGCGGCGATGATGGGCATGATGGCGAACATCATGACCCGGTAGTAGATGGAAAAAGCGGCAATGGCGGCGGTGGCGTTGCGGGTGCCGGCCAGAAGAGCATTGATGAAGGTCGACTCCAGGGCCATGAGGCCGTAGGCCGCCGCCGAGGGCAACGCCAGGGCCAGGATGGACCAGGTGGGATGGGGATCCAAAGCCTTTGAGGTGTCGGTGCCCCGGGCCTTGCGCGCGGCCTCATGGGACCTGGCTTTTCTGATGGCATAGATCAGGCCGCCGAATCGTCCCAGGACGGTGGAGAAGGCGATGCCGAAGATCCCCCAGTGGAAGACGAACAGAAACAGGGTGTTGAGGACGAGGTTGATGAGGTTGGACCAGATGCCGGCCCACATGGTGGAACGGGTGTCCTGATGGGCCTTGATGAGAGAATCGGGCACGATGGACCAGAACGATGTGAGGGCCGAGCCGGCCAGGGTGACGCCACCATAGATGGCGAAATTCCGCGCCACTTCGACCGTCAGTCCAAGGTGGTCCGCCGCCAGCCACACCGCCGCCGATGTCGCCAGGAACAGCGGCATGAGAACCATGCTGATCAGGCGCCAGCTTGCGGCCTCAAGCTGCCGGATCCGCTCCCCCTGGCCGGCCCCCATGGCCTGGCTCAGGCGGGCCGTGAGGCCGTTGGACAGGCCCACCCAGCAGGCGATCATCAAGAATTCCAGCGGCACGGCCAGGCCGATGGCCGCGATGGCGGCATCACCCAGGGTTGCGGCGTAGGCCGTATCCACGAAGCTGAAGGCCGACCGCATCCAGAACGACAGCACCAGCGGCGCCGTCATGGCGATCAGGGAGGGGCCCGGCGGCGGAGCCGCCGCGGGTGAAGTCGATGGTGATCTCACGGTGCCGGCGTGACGGCGGGGAAACGCAGCAGGGAGGCGTAGAGAAGGATGCCGTCCCACAGGTGCCCCAGGCGCAGGTTCTCGTCGGGGGAGTGCTGGTTGTTGTCGCTGTTCACCATGGGGACGCCGTAGACGGGCAGCCCCAGCAGGTCCTCGAAGCGGGACAGGGGACCGGTGCCGCCCAGGGTGGGCAGCAGCACAGGTTCCTGGCCGGCGGCGCGGCGCACGGCCTGGATGACGGCCTGTGACAGGGGCGTGTCCATGGGAGTGCGGGCCGCCCGTGTGCCGGCGCCCTGGGTGATGCGTGCCACCAGGGGATGGCGGCGGCGCGTGGCGGCATCGGGCTCGTCTACGACCACGAAAAACCCGAGCCTGCGGGCATGAGCACGGATGAGCTCCGCCTGATCTTCGGGCACGATGTCGCGCACCAGGCGCAGATCGATGGCCGCCGTGGCCGTGGCCGGCACGATGGTGCGGGCCTCGGCACCGACCCACCCGGAGTTCAATCCCCGCACGTTCAAGGACGGCAGGTTGATCAGCTCCTGCAGGCTGCGGCCGCCGCCGTCGGGGCGGGCGATGAGCATGCGCCGGAGCAGGTCGTCCTCCACCGGGGGCACCTGGGCCAGGGCTCTCTTCTCGCCGGTGCTCAGGGGCCGCACCTGATCATAGAAGCCGTCCACCAGGACATGCCCTTCGGCATCCTTCATGGAACTCAGGAGTCGGGCGAGTTTTTCCGCGGGGTTGGGCGCCCAGTTGCCGTAGTGTCCCGAGTGGAGTGGTTCGGCAGGGCCGTAGACGGTGATCTCCACGGTGATGATACCGCGAGTCCCGAACACCACCGTTGGCGCGCCGGTGGGGTAGACCGGCCCGTCGGCAAAGATCAGAAGGTCCGCGGCCAGCAGATCGGCATGCCCGGCCAGAGTCGCCTCCAGGTGGGGTGAGCCGACCTCTTCCTCGGGGTCGAAGATGAATTTCGCGTCCACATCCCGGGGCAGCCCCAGGGCCGTGAGGGCATCCACCGCCGCGGCCATGGCGACGATGGGACTCTTGTCATCGGAGGCCGAGCGGGCATAGAGCCGGCTTTCGGGATCGTCGGTTGCGCCCACCAGCTTCGGTTGAAACGGCGGCGTGAC
>JAPUKF010000024.1 GCA_027295805.1 Acidobacteriota bacterium
GCTGGCGGAACGGTTATTTCTGGCCATCATCTGGCGCAACTTCGTCAAGAAGCGCTCCGAGAGGCGGTCCGACCCGACGACACCGGCGATGCTGGCCGGTGTCACGGACAAGCCCTGGAGCTGGAACCGGGTGCTGGCGCAACGGATCTTCCCCGGCCGGGAGCCGGCAGGCGGGGTATGGGAGGAGATCTATCGTCGCGACTGGATCACGCCGGCCCTGCCCGCCAACACGCGCCACCGCACCGTCTTCACCTACTGAAGCCCACGGGGAAGAGTGGGAGAGCCGGCACGCGCCATCAGAAGAGCAGCATTATGAAGGCCTGGAGACCACAGTCTTCGCACCACCATGGTTGCTCCTGCGTAGCCTGCCGGCAGCCCTGTTCAGAGCACTGGTACGTTGCAGGAAGCTGAAGAGAGGACGCTTGCGGACTCCCATATGGCGGAGCTCGAGGCGCAGTGCCCTGTGCTGGTGATCCAGGTAGAGCCCTCTCCGGAAGGCGTGATGAGCACTGCGTCGGTCGCCGGTCATGAGGGCAACTCGGCCCAGGTTGAGGAAGACGTCCGGGTTGTAGAATTCCGCGTCGGCGGCTTCCATGCAGAGACGCATGGCCTTCTTCCGGTTGCCCTTGAGGCGGGCCATGCAGAGGCCGAAAAACGACTGGTACTTCATGTGGGGTTGGGCCTGGGTTGTGGCCCGATGCTGGCGGAGGGCGGCCTCAAAGTAGGCCATGGCCTCCAGTGCTTCGCCGGTGCGCAGGGAGGCCAATCCCTTCTCAAAACTCCTCTCGGCCGCGGGGACGATCATGCGCTCTCCTCCTGCAGGTCCGTCGGCGCTTGGGCCGGTGGGGATCCCTGCGTGGCAGAGCAGATTGCAAGAGTCGTTCCCACCCCCGGCGGCACGTCGGCTGGGGTGTGTCGCCGGGCCGGGATTCCCTTATTGCGACTGGGATGACGGGACGGTCATCAGGGATGGGTCAGGAGCCGCTGCTCGCCTGGGTGGGGCTGTCCAGCTGCTGGATCAATGCGGTGTTGTAGGCCACGTCAGCCTGCCGGGACAATTCGCGGGTTACGGCCGCCAGCAGTTTCTGCCGGCGTCCGGCCAGGAGTGTCTGGCGAACTTCAGCAGCCCGGGCCTTGATCTCATCATCACCGACCTCCACCCGCGAGGTCACCGTGAAGACCACGGGCCCGCCGGGCAGCTCCAGGGGGCCCTGGACCTGGTCGATCTCGGCGCTGAAAATGGCATCCTCCAGGGCAGGGTCCGTGCTCAGGGTGCCCACAGGGTTGCCGTGGCGCACGCCGGCGGCGTTGCCGGTTTCGAACCCCATCTCTTCACCCATGGCCGCCAGGTCCTTGTCCGCCGTGGCTGCGGCGACCTCCCGGGCCCTGGCCAGGGCCCGGGCTTCAGCCCTCTCCCGGCGCAGATCGCTCTCCACGGTGTCGCGGATCTCGTCCAGGGGTGGCGGTCCTCCCGGGCTGCTCTCGCGGAAGCGGGCGACCAGGTAGCCACGGGCGATGGGCAGAGGTGCCGAGATCTCGTCCGGAGCCAGGCTAAACAGGGCTCGCTCCACTTCCGGGTTGACGCCGATGCCCACGATGGGTTCCCCCTGGTGGACAATGCCTGAGTCGCTGGAGACGATGGACCGGCGGGCCGTCTCGTCAAGGAAACCGACCGGGTTGGTGCGCACCGCCTCGACCAACGCTTCAGCGTCAAGGCGGACCTGGTCGCCGGCCTTGGTGAAGGCGATCTCCTTTTCGAGTTCATCGCGCACTTCATCGAAGGACTTGAGGTGGGCTTCCTGGATGCCGGTCAACTGGATGATGTGATAGCCGAACTGGGTCTGAACGACGTCACTGATGTCACCGGTATTCTCCATGCTCCAGACTACCTTTTCGAACGGAATGGCCATGACGCCCCTGGGGAAGAATCCCAGATCCCCGCCATTGGCGGCGGTCGTATCCTCGGATAGCTCGGAGGCGATTGCGGCGAAATCCTCACCGTTCCGCGCGCGCTCCAGGGCGGCCGCCGCTCTCTGGCGGGCTGCCTGGTACTCGCTGTCCTGTGCCCCGCTGAGGGTCTTGATGAGGAGATGGCTGGCGCGGCGTTGCTCGGGGATCGTGAACCGGGATGCCAGGGCGGCATCGTACTGGGCCCTCGCTTCTTCCTCGCTCACGTCAATTCTGGACTGGGCGCGCAGTCGGTCGAACATCACCAGATCGAAGGAGCGTCCCTCACCCCGGCTGTAGCGCTCCTCCTGTTCGCCGTAGAATGCGGCAAGATCCGCGTCGGTGATTACAATGTCCTCTGCGAATGCACCGGATTGAAACTGAGCGTAAACCACATCGGCGGTTTCGTCCTGGCGGCGGACTTCGCGGGCCACCTGATCGTCGCTCACGGCGATGTCGGCGGTGAGGAGTTGAGCCCACTTCCGGCGCAGAATCTGGCGGCCGATTTCACCTTCGTACGTGGCCGTGTCGATGCCGCTGGAACGCAGCAGCGCCTTGTAACGATCTTTGCCGATGAATCCGCTCTCGTTCTGGAGAGAGGGGTCGGTCTGGATGGACCGGCTGATCTCCTGGGGCGTGGCCACCAGTCCCAGCTCCCGGGCATGTTCCAGGATGACTCTCTCCTGAACCAGCTGGTTGATGGCCTGCTGGCCGATCTGGAGATTCAGCGTGTTCTGGTTGTACGACTCACCCAGGAGACTGCGGTAGTAGCTGTCCAGATTGCGGGCCTTGTTGAGCAATTCTCGCGCCGGAATCGTTTCGCCGTTGACCTGAGCAGCCCAGTCGCCGCCGCCGGCGCCGCCGCCCATCCAGTTCCCCTTGCCGCCCCAGTCGGCAAAAGTGGCGAAAACGAAGGTCGCGACCACAAATGCCAGAACCCAGGACAGCGATTTCAGGTTGTCCCTCATCAACTTCAGCATGATTCTCTCCGTAACGTGTTCGCGAACAGCCCAAACCAACAGTGTACTCAAAGGACCCCGTACGGGGAAGGGAAAGATGCCTGATTCCAGGCCCCGGAGTGGTCAATAACGGATTTGAATCGGGACCTGCCCGACCCTATATTTTGCCGCGCCCGGGGAATGACCCGCCGGAAGGTCCCCAGAGTGGGCCTGTGACCGCAGGATCGCCGCCCCTCAGGGTCGGAAGGAGCCCGTCTGTGAATCGCGACCGTCGCCTCAATCTCGATTGGGTGAGCGTTCGGTACCGATCCGTGATGATGCTGGTCCTGGCGATCGCCGGGCTCGCCATCGGTGGCTGGCTCGTCTGGAGCCATTTTGTCGAGGCCAACTCGCCAACCACCCTGGCTTTGCGCAGCATCGAGAAGGCGGAATCCCTTTATCGGGAGGCGGCCGCCTATGGTGGCCGGGCGGAGCTGGCCCCCATCCGCGAGAAAGCCCGGGAGCATCTGACTCAGAGCCGCACCCTCTTCGGCAAA
>JAPUKF010000240.1 GCA_027295805.1 Acidobacteriota bacterium
CCCCGCTCCCTCACGCCCAAGCAACTCGCGTTCGTGAAATTCTGCGGCGAAGGCTACCTCCGCACCTAGGCTGCCCGACTGGCTGGCTATTCCGACCCCTCCCACGCCCAGGCCGAGCTCATGCAGAATCCGCGTGTGCTCCGGGAACTCGCGACCGGTGGCCATCAGCGCTGCGTCGCCTGGCGTCACCACCTGGAGGCAAGCAAGCTGGCGCTTCTCTACGCCCTCACCCCCGAGCATTACATGCCGCGGGATGGTCGCGAGCCGGTGGTCAAGGTGTCCGAGTGTCTCGCTGCCTGCCGCATCGTCCTGGACACCCTCCTGCGTCTCGACAAGGGCAGTCTGCTGGACCGCGCCGACAATGAGGACAATGCGAGGTCAATCGAGGAGACGGCCCGACTCATCCTTGGTCCCGCTGCGTAGAAAACTTTCTCAAAAAATTTCACCAATAAGGAGACCCCTTAGGCTGCAACTCCACCGCGCCTGGGGGGAGGGGTGGGATGCCTCTTTCGCCGGTGGTCGTGACTTCTGCCTGATGTTCCGCTGAGCTCTACTGTCCCGAGATTTGACACGAGATCCCGGGACAGTTTCACGACCTTGGGGGTATTACCTGCACTTCCCTGCATTAGCCTGCATTGGCTGAAACCCTTTGCCAGTAAGGTCTAGAAAGAGAAGCCCCGCCGAATCAATGAGTTCCGACGGGGCATGAATTGTAATTACGAATCAGCTGCTCTACCACTGAGCTACGCTGGCTGCAGAGCGAGAAATCTAGCATTTTCGGGCCTGGGATGGCTAGACGAACCGTTAGAGGACGGCTTGAGGCGCAGGCCCCAACCGCCTATCATCGCCACGGCGGCAGGATGCCGCGGCCGCCGGGAGGTCCCACATGCCGCAGATCACCTGTAGCCGTTGCCGCGAAAGCAAAGAACTCATGTCCGAGCCGCCCTTCCCGGGTGACCTGGCGCTGATCGTGCAGCAGCATGTCTGTGCCGAGTGCTGGCGAGGATGGCTGGAGGCCCAGGTCAACCTCATCAACGAGCACCACTACGTCATGACCAACCCGGAGCACCGCGCCCAGCTCAACAGCCATATGCGGGAGTTCCTGAGTCTGCCGGACTGAAGCAGGCCCTCTTCAGAAGCAGAAATTGCCCCGGGCCTTGAGCAGATCGCCCAGTTCACGGCGCCGTTCAGGATCACTGTCAAAAATGCCGCGGTAGTTGGAGGTCACCGCCACCGCCTGCTGCTTTTCCACCCCGCGCATGGCCATGCACAGATGGAACCCCTCGATGATGCACGCCACCCCGTGAGGCTGGACCGCCTCTTCAAGCGTCTCGGCGATCTGGCGGGTCAGGCGCTCCTGGACCTGCAGACGGCGGGCAAAATGATTCACCAGACGAGGGATGCGTGAAAAGCCCAGAATGGAAGCGTCCGGCAGGTAGGCCACGTGGCAGCGTCCGAAGAACGGCAGCAGATGATGCTCGCACAGCGAGTAGAACTCCACGTCGCGGATGAGGACCAGGCCCGACCCCTCGGCCGGGAAGATCCCCTTGGCCAGGAGGTCCTCCAGATCCGTGCCGTCCCGGTCGGTGAGGCGGGCCAGGGAGCGGGCGACCCGCTCCGGAGTGGCGGCCAGCCCGGAACGATCGGGGTTCTCCCCCATCCAGTCCAGCAGGCGGCGGACGGCCGCTTCGGCCTGTTCACGCCCGGGTCTCGTTTTGTCCGTGCTCATGAATTCGCGGCCCTCCTGAGGCTGCGGATCATACAGGATCAGGGTGTGAAGATGCGGCCGAAGTTGTTGGCCAGACGGGTCAGGTCGATGCCGTCGATGGTGCCGTTGCCGTCCAGGTCCGTCTCGGCATCGTAGCGGGGATCCCCGAACGTGGACCCGAAGGCCCGCGCCAGGCGGATCAGATCGAAGCCGTCCACGCGCCCCGAGGTATCGATGTCATTGGCTTCGGTCGGCGGGATCACTCCCAGAAAAACGTCACTGAAGACATCGAACCCGTCAGTGTTGGTGACATGAATCCGGCGCGGGCCTGTGGGCGCGTTGGCGCTCACCGAAACTCTGATGTCCAGGAGGTTTTCCGAAATGGGTTGAGCAAAGACGACCTGCATATCCGGGTCGGGGGAGGGCGGCACCTGGCCGTCCAGATCCGGGGCCACGATCTCCGCGGTCAGGTCTGGGAAGAAGTTGGCACCGGAAATCAGCACCCTGGTGGAGCTCGTGTTGGGCCTGAGGGCTGTGGGCGTCAGCCCGAAGATCTGGGGGAACCGCTTGTCGGTCCGGAAGCGGACCGGCGCCGCGCGCGACTCCTGGGCATCCAGGTCACGGGAGATAGCAACTGCATCGTACTCGGTGTCGGGGAGAAGCCCGGCGATCTGGATGGTATGGGAGAGAGCGAAGCGCTGCACGCCGGTGGTTCTGTCCAGCGGGCCGCCCGCCAGGCCGAACTCCACCCGCCCATCAGTCGAGGGCGATGTGATCCATGAGATCTCCGCATCCACGTTGCGGATCTTCCCCACCGTCACGCCGCTGATGGTGGGCGGCAAACCACTGGGAACGCGCGTTCCCAGGCAGATGCTGCTGGTGCGATTCAACTGCACCGGTAAGTTGGGACCCAGCCGTTCCACGTTGATGACCTTGCCATCGGTGTGGACCAGATCGGTCATAACCCCCGGCGGTCCGCCGCCGGTGTAACGGATGTCGATGAGCAGGTGGTCAATGCCGTTGTAGTTGAATGACGTCTCCAGATCCATGTGGACCCGCCCCGATTCCTGCATGCCACCTTGCTCCCGGGCGCCGAACACCACGCTGGTGACATCCATTGACTCGTTCAAGTTGTTATCCAGTGAGACCTCTTGCAGACTGGTTTCCAGAGCGAACTCGATGCGGTGGGCCATGCGGATGACCAGAGCTTCCCACTGCACGGTTTCAGGGCTTGAGAGCACGGGCCAGTCCAGGTTGCGGATGACACCTGGGCGCCCAATGGCATCGGCATGGATCAGATACTGAAAGCGCACCCCGCCGATGGTGCTGAAGGCCGCGCCCGCTCCCCACGGCTTGCTGGTGGGGGTGGGATCCGGACTGGGGTCGTAGATGCAGTGAACGTCCACCGGCCCCTCCACCATGAGGCCCGATCGTGTGCCGGTGATACTGCCGTCGGCCACGGCGCTGACGGTGAGGGAGTGCTCGCCGCCGGTCGAAAAAAGGAGCGGCTCGTTCATCAACAGGTAACCGGTATCACTCTCCTGAAAGATGATATCGCCGGGCAGAGTGGCGCCCGGGTCGGTGGCCGAGGTCAGGCGCACCGCACCGGTGAAACCGGTTGCCGCCCGGCCGCTGGCATCGAGGGCCAGGATCCCCATAGGCACCGGGCGACCGGCCTGCAGATCGTCAGGGATGCGCACGATGGCAAAGGTCACCGCCGGACCGGGACGAGTGGGTCGCCAGGTGTCCACCGACCCGCGGCCGCCGCTGGCGGCGGCATAGTAAGGCTCCCACTCCTGGCGCAGGCGATTCAGCTGGGCGATGGCAGCGGGAGTGGGGAATCGCCCCTGGCGC
>JAPUKF010000241.1 GCA_027295805.1 Acidobacteriota bacterium
GCCCCGCCGGCGTTGAGTTTCCGGCGGGGCGTCAAGGCAGATTAGGAATCCCTCGCTCTATCCCCTGAGCTACGGGCGCCTGGCAGTGTTTTCAACGGGTTCTCTCACGGCTGCCAGTTTAGCGTCATCCGAGGCGTGGTAATAGCACCGCAGCATCTTGAGTTCCCGATGGCCTTTGATCTCAGCAAGGGTCAATGTGGACAACATCGGGTTCGCCAACGCCTGTTATCTTGGATGCCTGGCTGGAGGTAGACTGCAGTCATTCGTATTCTGGAGCAATCGACGTTGGTCGCCACGCACACTGTGAATTCGGTTCAGTCAACGGGCAGGCATCCGCGACTCCAGCTTGCCAGGGAGATGGCGCTCGCCTGGCGCACAGTGGCCGGCCGCGTGCTGAGTGTCGCCACCTGGCTGGCGCTCCTGGCTGGTGCGTCGTTCGCCTGTACCGGAGGCTCCGCTAGGCAAGCTGGTCACCAGGCCAATGCTTTGCTCGAGGAAGGCCGTACAGATGAGGCTCTCGCGGCCTATCGAGAAGGGCGACGCCAGTGGCCCACCATGGGGATCTTTCCGTACGGTGAGGGTCTGGCACTTTACCGACTGGACAGGTTCGAAGAGGCCGAAGCACCTCTGCGTGAGGCTACCCGTCTGTCGCCTGCCGCAGCAGAAAATCACCTCTATCTCGGCCACGTGCTGTCGAGGTTGAATCGTCACGAGGAGTCCGCTGGCGCCTACAAAGAGGCGACCCGCCTTGCGCCGATGGATGCGCGTGGATGGAAGGGGTTGGGATACGCCCACTACAACGCCCGCCGCTACCTCGAGGCTCGGGTCGCGCTGGAAAAATATCTGGCGTTCGCCCGGGATGCTCCGGACTACATGTCGGTCTGGCATCTCGTCCAGACGCTGCCGCCGCCGGAGTAGGAAGCCACAGGATTCTCGAATCCGAACATGTGGACTTCTCCCACTGTTGTGGCCACCTCGAACAGTACAATAGGGAGGAGCCCGGGGTACCTGCACACGTGTCACGAGATTCAGCACGAGTCTCCGGTTGATCCGTGCGCAGTGCGGCACGATGCTACTCTCACGAGGGAAATTCGACCGGGGCACCCGTCGAGTCGCATATCGCTGAGGAGACATGAATGAATAGGCGCTTTCTCATCTGCTCCGGCTTGACTATCCTGCTGGCGGGGGGAATGGCCTTGTCGGGCTTCGATGTGCAGGTCGTCAAGGCCACCTACAACCTGGCGGACCTGGAACTGGTGGCTGTCCTGCCACCCGCCTGTCAGGCCGAGGTCAACTGTACCTGGGTCGAATCGCAACTCGATGAAGACCTCTATGCCGGCAAGTACTTCGCGCATATTCCGTCATCGCGAGTGCGCCAGGAGATGCTGGAACTGAACATCCAGCTCTGGGATGACGAGGCGCGGGAACTCATGGCCGAGTCTCTCGGCGTCACCTCTTTTCTCCTGCCGGTCATCACCGTGGCCGGTCACGGTGGCAGCGGCGGTTCAGTCGGTTTCTATTCAGGTGGCATCGGAGTCTCTGGCTTCGGCTCCTCCAGCACTGGTGGAGCTGAACTGGTGTTCATCCGTGCAAGTGACGGGAAGCAGATCATCCATGGCGAGGGGTTTGGGAAATCGGGCTTCCGCAGCCAGAAGGGCGTCGTGCGCAAGATCTTCCGGCGCATCCTGCAGGAAGCCTTCCCGGACGAGCGCTAATCTGTTCGGGGTCAGCGCCCGTAGTCGTCGCACCAGTGACGTTTCTCGTCGGTACGATCTGCAATCGCCGCCTGAATGTCCACCATGGGCGCCTCCAGCCGGTCCAGCCCTGTGAGGATGTCCAGGACATTGTCCCGCTGCCGGCTCATCCTCCGAATCTTGGCGTACCCGGCCTGGGATGATGTGAGACGGCCCTTTGAATCACGAATCTCCCCTTCCAGATCCAGGCCGGCGAAAAAACCGGCGACGGCGTAATCGGCCATGACGCTCCGGGGCACGGAGAAATCCACGTAGGTGTGATTGTCGGTCACCGGGCGCACGCCGGCGGCATAAGCGGCGGTCTGTTCCTCGTTCATGAGCAGTTGGCTCAGGAAATTGTACGGGTCGCCCATCCCCACTTCGGCCAGGTCCCGATAGACCCTTTCGCTGTGGAAGCGGTTGAGGAAGCGGGGCAGATCGATCTCCAGGGGGCCGTCGGTGCCCAGCATGAGAACGCCGAAGCACTTGGGCGGCTGCCACAGGGTGGTGTGGGGAAAGACCTCCCTGAAGGCCTGAATCAGCATCTTGAATTCGAGTTCAGGCATCTTGCGGATGTTCAACCACTGGCAGACGACGCCGCCGGGGTTGAGTCGCTTCTTGACCAGCTCATAAAATTCGCGAGTGTAGAGGTTGACCACGCCGGCGGTGTGCATCTCCGGAGGTTCCAGGGTCACCACGTCGTAGTTGGTGGGCGAAGTCAAGAGATGAATGCGACCATCCTCGATGAACAGCTTCACGCGGCTGTCCTCCAGGATGTTCTTGTTGGTGGCGGCGAAGAAATGGGCGGTGGAGATGACCCCCGGTGAGAGCTCGACACAGTGGATACGGCTGGCCGGGTGCTGCCCCACGGCGCTGAGTGAGTTGCCGACACCGAAACAGATGACCAGAACATCCTGAGGATCCTCATGGAGCAGCATGGGCAGGTGGCCTGAGATCCTGTTCTCATGCACGGAGAAGATGCCGGCGGTGCCGCGGCCATCGGCGTAATAGATGGTGCGCGTTTCAAGGCGGCCCGGCTCGAACTCGGCCACGGCCACCGTGTCGGTGGCCTCGTCCTTGTAGAAGAGCACGCGGGCGAAACGGCGTTCAAACGCAGCCTTGAACAGCTCGCGGGGCACGGTGGCCGGCACCAGGAGGGCTGTTGCCGCAAGCAGAGCGACCCAGGCCCACCCCCGCGCGCGGGTCGGCGCGGGTGTCTTTACCAGGAGGATGGCGGCCAGGGCCAGATTCGCCAGCACCAGGACAGCCGCCGTGGGACCCAGGCCCAGGGCGGGAATGAGCACGAACCCGCAGAGGAAGGCCCCGCCCATGGTCCCCAGGGTGTTGATGGCATAGATCGAGCCCAGGCTGTGGCCCGCCCTGGTGACGTCGGCGGTCACGGCGCGGGCCGCCAGGGGAAAGGCCGCGCCCATGAACACGGCCGGCAACAACAGGATAACGGTGGCCTGGCAGAAGATGAGAACGCTGGCGGCCAGGAACGAGTGAATAGGCAGCACGCGGGTGAGCACCTGGGCCATCTCGGGCAGCCAGGTGTAGAGCCATATGGAAGTCAGTGAGGCGAAGCCGATTAAGAACTCGATAATGCCCAGGGCCCGGACCGGGTTTCCCGCATGGTCGGCCAGCCAGCGCGCCATCACAAAGCTGCCGGCGGCCAGGCCGAACAGGAAAACCACCAGCATGGCGGAGAAGGCGTAGGTGGAGTTGTGCAGGTAAAAGACAAGCAGGCGGGTCCAGAGAACTTCATAGGCCAGGGAGATGAACCCCGAGAACGCAAAGACCACCAGGGTCCAGCGTAAGAGTGCCGCTGAATGGGGCGATTTGCCGGGTCGGGAGGCCGGCGCGACCGTTGCCTCGTCTCGCCGTCGTTCCGGCTGCCGGCTGTCCACCCACAGGGCACCGGCAGCGACCAGAGCGTTCAACGCGATGGCCAGGTAGGTGGTCACGGCCACCCCCAGGGGGCCGATGAGCAGAAAGCCGGCGGTGAACGCCCCGGCCACGGCGCCGAACGTGTTGACCGCATAGAAGACACCGGCGTCCTGTCCGATGCGCTCACGGGAGCGCACGAAGTAGCGGCCCAGGACGGGCACGGTGGCGCCCATGCAGGTGGCGGGAAGGAGCAAAGCCGCCCCGCCCAGAAGGAAACGCGCCAGGTTCACCAGCAGGTTGTTGCCCTCGAACAGGTGGTGCACCAGTACGTAGACCGGCGTCAGACCCGCCAGGATCAAGGGCAGGAACAGGGCGTAGACGCCGATGCCGGCCTCCAGCAGAGCATAGGTGCGCAACGGCCGGCGCCCATCATCAGCCAGGCGGCGAAACCCCCATGAGCCCAGGGCCAGGCCGCCCATGAACGCCACCAGAACGGTGGCCGTGGCATAGGCGCTGACCCCGAAGACGAAGGTCAGCATCCGCATCCAGACGACTTCGTAGACCAGGCCGGCAAAACCCGAGAGGAAGCAGAGTCCCAGCACCGCCAGGCGCAGTCGGTCACGGCGTGGGGATGTCTGGGGTGGCGTCAAGGCGTCAGATTCCTGGCTCCCGCGCCGGGCGCGTGGACCCGCAATCCTACCATGACAACTTGAGAGGCCGGGGGGTGAAGCGGACCACCTGGGCCGTATTGACCTGATCGGCGTGCCATTCCGGCGGCAGTTCCAGGGCGACTCTCCCTTTCAGAACCTGCTGCACGCCCAGGGAAACACTCAGGCCGCTGCGCCGGCGGATCACCACTTCCATGACGCCGGGCGGCGTTGTCACCTGCATCTCTGTGCCGATGATACGGATGCTGACAGGATCGCCGGGCGCTCGCAGCAGCCGTCCGCCGCCCTGGGCCGACGTGGCTTCCAGCTTCCAGACATCCAGCAGGGAGAATGTCAGTGGCGGCGACGTGTCGGGCAGCGTGGCCGTGAGGGTCACGTCCGTAACCGAAGCGATCACGGCATCTCCTGTCCCCAGGCGCGCCCCGACCCCCAGGGGATAAAGCACGCCGTCCAGTTCCTCCGCCTGCAGATCGCGCAGTGAGATCACCTTTCGCCCCAGGTAATATTCGATGACGTGGGGCGCCAGGTGATAGACGTAGTAATACTCATCGCTGCGGCTGAAAATATGGCGCGGCGGCACCAGCGGGTAGAAGTTGCCGACCCACGCCAAGCGCGCCGGCACCGGGGCCTCCTCGTTCATGGCCGCCGCCAGTTGCGCCTGCAGTGGTCGCCGGAAAAACGGCTGGGCCAGCACGGTCCCTTCCCGCACCGTCCCCACCAGGCCCAGGGCCAGCAGGAAGCCGATGGCCAGAAGCCGGCGGGCGGGCAGGCGGCGCAACGGCGCCGGTTGGCCTGCGGCGCGCACTCCCCAGAGCAGGAAGAGGAAGAGGGACGGCAGAGCCGGCAGGATATAGCGCGCCTCCTTGTGGCTCGAGACGAGAGAAACGAACGCCAGATAGACCGCCAGCCAGAGGGCGTGGAGTCCTTCCCGTCGCCCGCCGGCGCGCAGGGCCGTGATCATGCCCCACCCTATGAGCAGCACCGCCGGCAGAGTGCAGGCCAGGATCAGCATGGGACCGTATTCCCACCATGGCTCAAGACCACGTATTGAGATGCCACCCAGGCGGGCATTGCGCTGGATCATGTCGCTGAGCGCCGCCAGGGCTCCGGCGGGTGAACGAAACGGCACCATGTAGATGGCCAGGTGCACCAGCACCAGGGCCAGGCCGGCCAGGGCGGCCGCCACGGCATGGTCGAGCCCCCGGCGCAGGGTCTTTCGGATGCCGCGGTCGCCTGCAGTGACCGTGACGAGCAGATCCCACAGGATGCCCACCGGCAGCACCAGGCCGGCAGGGTAACGGGCGAGGATGGCCATGGTCACCGCGGCGACGAACGGCAGGCGCGCTCGCCAGCCGTCCCTGGCTTGTCCTCTTTCCAGCGCCAGGAGGGCAAGAAGAACGCCGGCGGCGGCAGCCAGGTCCGACATGGCGAAGACCGCGTAGCGACTGACCAGGCGGCTGCCCAGGAAGGCGAAGGCGCCGGCCCAGGCCAGGGTGGTACCGAAGCGGGGGCGCAGGAGGCGCATGACGGCCACACCCAGAGCCGTGGTCAGCAGCAGCATCACCAGATGGGAACCGGCAAAGACGGCCACCTCGGGTAGACCCATGCGGCGGAGGACTGCCAGAGGTAAGACAAGCAGAGAGACCAGGGGCGCCTTGGTTACCTCATATTGAAACACCGGCCCACCGGCCAGGTACCAGGCGTTGGAGAGGTACCAGTAGCCGTCATACCCTTCCACCCGCAGCGTCAGGGCCAGCAGCGCCTGAGCCGCCAGCCAGGCCAGCCACATGAAGGCGATGACCCGCAACCCTCGATAGCGGTTCTCCACGGGAACCTTCTACCACGTGGGAGGCGCCAGCGCCATGCTAGATTCGCTGTCATGAGGGACACCGCCAGAATCCGAACAGCAAGCGGAGCGCCGGCTCTCCTGCTCCTCCTGAGCCTGGTTGCCTGCCTGCAGGCGCCCAGCCCTCAACGCTGGAACGTGGTCCTCATCACCTTCGACACGACCCGCGCCGATGCGCTGGGAGCGTATGGCGGGGACGTCGCCGTGAGCCCTGTCTTCGATGCCCTGGCTGGGCGTGGAACGTTGTTTCTGCAAGCCCAGGCCCAGGCCGCGGTGACTCCGGTGGCCCACGCGTCCATCCTGACCGGTCTCAACCCTTACAATCACGGTCTGCGCACCCTGCATGGCAACCGTCTGTACCACCTGCCTGCGACTGTTCCCACCCTGGCCGCGCGCCTGCAAGATCTGGGGTACGAGACCGCGGCCTTCATCTCGGCCTTTCCGTGCACCGATCGGTTCGGCCTGGACCAGGGGTTCGAGGTCTTCGATGCCGACTTCGGTGCGGCGCCGGAGGCGCGCATCGGCCCGGCCGGCAACGTCAGCACGGGGCTGGCCCAGCGGGGCGCCGAGGCGACCACCGAGGCCGCCCGGAAGTGGCTTGCGGGGCGCGACGGCGAGCGGCCTTACTTTCTCTGGGTGCACTACTTCGACCCTCATGATCCCCTGCTGCGGCCTCCTGTCTTCCGGCAGGCCAGCTTCATGGACGGGTTTCCCCGCTTTGCCGAGATGGAACAGGCCCTTGGCCGCGACCCGGAGAAGTTCGTGGCCGACTATGTCAAGGACCCGGACCTCATGCGACGCTGGTTACGGCGCCTCTACCGGGCGGAGGTCTCATGGGCCGATGCCCAGATGGGACGTCTCTTCGCCGCCATGGAGGTCCATGGCGGCCTGGAGAGGACGGTGGTCGCGGTCACCGCCGACCACGGCGAAGGGCTGGGTGATCATGACTGGTGGGGACACGGCATCCTGTACCAGGAGCAACTCCATGTGCCTCTTGCCCTGGCCGGCCCCGGTGTTCCCCGTGACCTGAAAGTCGGGGACCGGGTGCGCCACGTGGACCTGGCGCCCACGCTCCTGCGACTGGCCGCAGGATCGGCTTTTGAGCGCCCGGTGGATGGCATCTCCCTCCTGCCTCTCATGGAACGGCGCGCCTCAGGCGGTGAGCCCGGCGCGAGCGAACGGCCCGGGCCGGCCTATGCCGATGCGGTCACTCTCATGCGCTATGGCGCCGTGTTCGACCCCGGCGTGAGCGAAGTGCGCGATGACCAGCTTTACGCCTGGATCGACGCCGACCTCAAGTGGATTCGCCATCGCCTGCACGCGGACCGGAGCGAGCTCTACGACCTGGCGGCCGACCCCGGCGAGCAGGTCAACCTGGTGCCTGTGCGGCCGCGGGACGCCGGACGTCTGGACCGTGCCCTGGAACAGGAAAGTCCCATGACCGAGGAGATCGACTTTTCCCTCCCCGAGGACGACGAGGTGCGCCGTCGATTGAGGTCCCTGGGCTACGTGGACTGATCAGGCCGCGGGGCATAGCGCCCCCGCCAGCCATTCCACACCACCCGCAGCAGGCCGGCTGCCGACACCAGGATGTCCCGGCGCAGGCGCACCCGGGTCGCCCCCCGGTTGGCCCAGGCCACCGGCAGCTCCAGAACCGGGATGCGGCGGCGGCGGGCTACGTGCAGGAGCTCGGCGTCGAACGCCCAGCCTGCCAGGGTCAATGGAGTGAAGAGGGTGTCCACGACCTCGCGGCGGAACGCCTTGAAGCCGCAGGTGAAATCGGCCACTTCCGGGTTGAGAAGCCGGCGGGCCAGCCAGGAGAAGACCCGTCCCATGAACTGCCGCGGCCAGGGCTGGCGCCGGACGACTCTCTGAGGCTCCAGCTTGCGTGAGCCGATGACCAGGGGATGCCCGGCCTCAAGCTCTCTGAGGAAGCGGTCCAGTTCCGTCAGCGGGGTCGACAGGTCGGCATCGGTGAACAGGACAAAGCGTCCCCGCGCCGCCAGGACGCCCCGGCGTACGGCGTCGCCCTTGCCCCGGTTGCGCTCGGCGGGCAGCAGGCGCAGCAGCGTATCGCTCAGGGAAGCGGCGCGAGCCCGCGCCAGAGTGGCGTCGTTTGAACCGTCATCGGCCACCAGGATCTCGCCCCGCACACCCAGGCGGCGCAGGTGGAATGCGATCTCCTCCAGCGTGGCTGTGATGATCTCGGCCTCGTTATAGGTCGGCACGACGATGCTGAGATCAGGGCACGACACGCGCCTCACTCGCTGTCGTAATGGACCAGGCCCCAGACCTGGATGCCGGGCAGGCGCTCACGCCCCTTGAGAAAGTCCAGCTCCACCATCACAGCCAGGCCGACGATGTCGGCCTTGGCCAGGTGCAGCAGCTTCACCGTGGCGGCTGCCGTGCCGCCGGTGGCCAGGAGATCGTCGACGATGATCACCTTCTCGCCTGCCTCCACGGCATCGGTATGCAGCTCGAGATAGTCGTTGCCATACTCCAGTTCGTAGGAGACCCGCACCGTTTCGGCCGGCAGCTTGCCGGGTTTGCGCACGGGCACAAAGCCGGCGCCCAGCCGGTCGGCCAGGGCTGTGCCCAGGATGAAGCCGCGGGATTCGATGCCCACGACCTTGTGAATCTCGAGGCCACGGCAGAATGATTCCATGCCGTCCAGAACGGCGCGCAGGCCGCCGGGATCCTTGAGCAGGGTGGTGATGTCCCGGAAGACAATCCCCTTCTTGGGAAAGTCCGGCACGTTGCGAATCATCTTTTTCAGGTCCACTCTTCTCTCCAGTGCGGGCGGGATGAAGACACCCCGTCAGTGCTCGACATGAAAACCGTTCACCCTGTTGTGCAGGCTGCCGGGCGCCTCCTGCAGGGAACTCACCCGCGCTCCTCTGGGCCCACGCCTCAGACGTGCTGCCAGGTCATCCAGAGCTGCCGCAGCGCCCCGGGCCACGACCTCCACCCGGCCATCGGGAAGATTGCGCACCGTGCCGTCAAGGGAGAGCGCCCCGCCTTCGCGCAGGACAAACCAGCGGAATCCCACACCCTGGACCCGCCCGTCGACCAGCCACTGCCGGCAGATCATGTTCGTTTCAGCCACCGCACGCATCGTAGCGCCGTGGCCGGAAAGACGTCAACGTGGCGGTTTGACGGCAGAGCGCGGC
>JAPUKF010000242.1 GCA_027295805.1 Acidobacteriota bacterium
CCACCAGACTGACCCCACCCTCCCCCCGCGAATCCTCCAGGCGTGCTCCCCGCAGAGCTTCGGGGTCGGGTAAATCCGCCGCGGCGGACAGGAGCCACTCTTCCACGACGGATAGCTCGGCCGGAGTACAGGTGAGTCTCAAAGTCGGCCAGTGGGTCATGCCCTGTCCTTCCGGCCACCGCCTGGAGACAGGTGGCTTGCCTTCAACCCAGGAGTTCTCGGACTCGTTCAAACAGCCCGAGACCACTGGCGCGGGGAGCGCCTTCCTCCGCCGCAAGTTCCTCCAGCAGTTCCCGCGACCGCTTGCTCAGGCGGCGGGGCGTCTCCACGTGAACTGTGACGACCTGGTCGCCCCGGCCCTTGCGTCCCAGTCGAGGCGCCCCCTGGCCCTTGAGGTGAAAGGTCTGGCCGGACTGGGTGCCCACGGGGATGGTCAGTTTGCGCTCCCCGTGCACCGTGGGCACCTGCAGATCCGCACCCAGAGCTGCCTGGGAAAAGGTGATGGGAACCATGCAGTACAGGTCGTCACCATCCCGCTGAAAATCGGCGTGGTCGCGGACATGAAGGACGACATAGAGATCCCCTGCAGGCCCTCCACGCGCGCCTCCCTCACCTTCGCCTGCGAGACGCAGCCGCGCCCCACTGCTCACACCGGCTGGAATCCGCACGCTGAGGCTGCGCTCCCGGCGCACTCGCCCCTGGCCGGTGCAGGTGGAACAGGGGCGCTTGACCTGGCGCCCCTGCCCGCGACAGGTGGGGCAAGTCCTGCTGACAGAGAAGAAGCCCTGGCTGTAGCGAACCTGGCCGGCCCCGCCACAGGTGGAGCAGGATATGATGTCCGCTGCAGATGCGGCACCGTTGCCCCCACAAGATGAACAGGTCTCGGTGCGGGGCACCCGAATGGTTGTCTCCATGCCATGGATCGACTCCAGAAAGTCGATTTCCATGTCGAACCGCAGGTCATCACCCCGTCCCGGGCCTGTGCTGTGCCTCCTGCCTCCACCGAAAAAGTCGGCAAAGATGTTGCCCAGAACATCGTTGAAATCTGTGAACGCATCGGGATTGATGCCCCCGAATCCGCCTCCCAGCCCGGCATGCCCATAGGCGTCATAGCGCTGACGCTGCTCCTGGTCGGAGAGCACCTGATAGGCCTCGGCCGCTTCCTTGAATCGTTCCTCGGCCTCCGGGTTATCTGGATTCCTGTCGGGATGAAAGCGCACCGCCAGGCGCCGGTATGCCTTCTTCACCGCCCCCAGATCCGCATCCCGTTGGACGCCCAGAACCTCGTAATAGTCTCGCTTGGACAACCAGCCTCCCACGAACCGTTGCCGCGATGATCGTTCGGCCCGGTCCTATCCGCTCTCACTTTTCTGATCCTGCGCCGGCTCCGCCTCCTCATCGGTTTCCGACTGGAACGTGTTGGGATCATAGAGCATGACGTCGGTCAGGATCTGGGAGACTTCTCCCAGCTTTTCCAGAACCTGCGTTGCCTCCGCGACCGAATCTCCCGCCACGGCTCGCCGCGCAGCATCGAGAACAGTCCGCACGTATTCCTGCTTCTCCTTGTCCAGCATCTCACCGAACTCGGAGAAGGTCTTGATATTGCTCTCCAATAGCCCTTCGATCCGCGAAGTCAGGCGAGCGAGCTCAGCTTTCTTTTGATCTTCTTCTTCATTGACCTTGGCGTCCTGGATGATAGAGACAATCTCCCGCTCGCTGAGGCCCGAGGAAGGGGTGACCACGATCTTTTGCTGCTTGCCGGTGGACAGGTCCCTGGCCGAAACATTCACGATGCCGTTGGAGTCGATATCGAAACAGACTTCCACCTGCGGGACGCCCTTGGGCGCCGGTGGAATGCCGACCAGTTCGAACCTGCCCAGAGAACGGTTGTGCGCTGCAATCTCACGCTCACCCTGCAGCACATTGATCTCCACCTTGGACTGATTGTCCATGACGGTGGTGAAGGTTTTCTTCCGCCGCGTGGGGATGGTGGATGAGCGCTCGATGAGCTTTGTGAACATTCCTCCACGGGTCTCCAGACCCAGGGAGAGCGGTGTGACATCCAACAGCACCAGGTCTTTGATATCACCCTGGATGATGCCCGCTTGCACGGCGGCTCCGATACCCACGACTTCGTCGGGATTTTCGTTCTGATTGGGATCCCGGCCGAAAATGTTGCGTACGGTCTCGATGACCATGGGCATCTTGGCCTGTCCGCCCACCAGGAGCACGTCATCCACCTCGTCCGCCGCCAACCCCGCCAGGGTGAGGGCTTCCCGGCACGGGTCTTCGGTGCGCTCCACCAGGTCTCGGACCAGTTCCTCCAGCTTCTCCCGGGAGAAATCCAGACTGAGGTGCTTGGGGCCGCTCTCATCGGAACAGATGAACGGTAGCTTGATTTCCGTCTCAGTTGAGAGCGACAGTTCACACTTGGCCTTCTCAGCCGCCTCCTTGAGGCGCTGGAGAGCCAGGGTGTCACCCCTGAGGTCAATGCCGGATTGCTGCTGGAACTGTTCCAGGAGCCACTCCACGATCCTCTGGTCGAAATCTTCGCCACCCAGGAACGTGTCTCCGCTTGTGGCCTTGACCTCGAAGACACCCTCCCCGATGCGCAGGATCGACACATCAAAAGTGCCACCGCCCAGATCGAACACGGCCACCGTGCGATCGGATTCATCGTTGAGGCCGAAGGCCAGAGCTGCGGCCGTGGGCTCGTTGATAATCCTGGCCACCTTCAATCCGGCGATGCGGCCTGCGTCCCGGGTGGCCTGGCGTTGCGAGTCATCGAAATAGGCAGGTACCGTGATGATGGCCTCGCTCACGTCGTTGCCCAGATGCTCCTCGGCCATCGCCTTCAACCGCCCCAGGATCACCGCTGAGAGTTCCTGGGGAGAATGGTCCTTGTCGAGGATGCGGATACGGATGTCGCCGTTGACGGCCTCGGTGATGGCGTAAGGCATGAGGTCCCTCGCCTTCTGGACCTCAGGCGAGTTGTATTTGCGGCCAATGAGGCGCTTGACCGCGTACACGGTGTTGGTGGGATTGGTGACCATCTGGCGCTTGGCAATCTGACCGACAAGGCGGTCACCTTTGGCCGTGTAACCGACCACCGAGGGTACCGTGCGGCTCCCCTCCTTGCTGGCGATGACCTCTGGGCGCGCTCCCTCTACTACTGCCACGCAGCAGTTGGTGGTCCCCAGATCGATGCCTATCATGCGAGCCATGCAGATGCTCCCGTCCGGATGCGGAGGCGCGCCGCTTCCCGGGCAATATATGGCCGCGGGGACGGCCTGGCAAAGGTGGCAGTTTTCTCAGGACGGGTCGGGGGGCCGCACAGCCACGCGCACCCGGGCGGGCTTCAGGAGACGGCCCCGGAACCTGTACCCCGGCTCCAGCTCCGCTGTGATGGCATTGGCCTCGACTTCGCTGGTTTCATCCCGGGCCACGGCTTCGTGAAGGTTCGGATCGAACTGGACGCCGGTCGTTTCAATCTGCTCAAGTCCTTCATTTTCAAGCGCTTCCATGAATTGACGGAAAATCATCGTCATTCCCTCCCGAAATCCTCCGTCGGCATCATTCTCGCTACCGGCAACCATGGCGCGCTTGAAATTATCGATTGCCGGCAGAAGCCGCTGGAGAAGGCCTTCCGCTGCGCGTCTCTGGAAATCTTCCTTTTCCCTGAGGCTTCGCCGGCGGAAATTCTCGAAGTCGGCCCGGATTCGCAGAAGATCCCCTTCCAGGGTCGCGATGACGGCTTCAGGGCTGCCGTCAACGGCCGGCCCGCCGGATTCAAGGTCTCCCCGGTCGGATTCCTCTTCCCCACCACTCTCGCCCGCTCTGCAGGGCTCGCCGGTTCCAGCCTCATGGGCACCGACCCCCGCCGCAGGTGGAGGAGCGTCGGCGGGCATCCCTTCGAATCCGGTGATTTCGATCTCCTCATCCTCGGCCGGGGTGACGTCATCCGGCTGGACATCCTCATCCGGCGCACGCGTCTCACTGGTCATGGGTGTCCTCCGTTCCATCCTGTTCACCTTCGGCCTGCTCGCTCTTCGCCATCCGCGCCCGCCGCGCCAAAGATTCCGTCAGGAAGCGGGAGAATGAATCCACCAGTGTGATCAGGCGATCGTAGTCCATTCGCCGGGGACCGATAACAGCCAGGGCACCCACAGGTCTATCACGATAGCGATAAGGCGAACTGATAACGGTCAGGTCTTCGAACCCCGGGTCCAGGCACTCCTTGCCGATGATCACCTGCGGCTTGTCCTGCTCGAGACAGGCGTTCAGAAGTTCCACCAGACGATTCTTGTCTTCGAAGGCCCTGAAGAGCCTTTTCATCTGCTCCACCTCGGCAAAATCCGGCTCCCCTACCACGTTGAACGTGCCATCCACCAGAAGCTCGTCGGCACCTTCTTCCCGCTGGTCCAGGTAGCGGCGTGACATCTCAAGGGCGCGGGCCAGCAGGCGATCATACAGGGCCTTCTCCTGGCGCATCATCTGCAGAACCCGGCCGCGAATTTCCGGCAAAGTCAGGCCCGCAAAATTCTCGTTGACCAGATTGGTCACCGCTGTGAGTTCAGCTTCGCTGAGGGTCTCGTTCATGGGGACAATCCGATGGTCCACCATGCCCGTCTGGGAGACGAAAAGTGCCAGGACCCGATTCTCCGAGAGGCGCAGAAACTCGAGGCGCTTGAGGACCGCGTGTGAGAAACGGGGTGCGAGAACCACTCCCACCTGGGAGCTGAGACCAGCCAGGAGCTTCACGCTGCGATTGAGAAGTTGATCGATACCCTGGACATCCTCACTGGCCAGCAGGACCTGTCGCATGGTCTCCAGATCATCTTTGCCCGGGGGCCGCTGGGACATGAGGCTGTCCACGTAAAAACGGTAGCCGAGATCCGTCGGAACCCGACCAGCGGAGGTGTGGGGCTGCGCGATGTAGCCCATCTCCTCGAGATCCGCCATGGTATTCCGGATACTGGCCGGCGACAGGTGGTCCGGGCGCGCCTTGGAGACCGTCCGGCTGCCCACCGGGGAGCCGCTCACCACATAGTGCAGCACCACGGTGGCGAGGACTTGCCGCTGGCGTTCGCTGAGTTCGATCTGGCTCATGGATTTTCCATCTTCAGCGCCGGATTCGCGCTATTAATGGCACTCGACATACACGAGTGCCAATGTAGCATCCGCCTCTTAACCTGTCAAATCAAAGGGACTTATGAATCTCCAGCGGTTCCCCCAGCAGCCGGTGACGGAGCAGCCGCTGCGGCAGAATGTTGCCGTCGGTTCTGCAACTCGGCCTGGATGAGACGATCCAGATCTCCGTCCAGAACGCGGTCCACATCACCTATCTCAAGATTTGTGCGATGGTCCTTGACCATCCGATAGGGGTGCAGAACGTAGGAACGTATCTGATTTCCGAAGGCGATTTCCTTCTTTTCATCTTCACGGGCCTGGCGCTCAGCGTCCTGTTCGGCCCGCGCCTTGTCGGCCAGGCGGGAACGCAGCACTTTCATGGCCATGGCCTTGTTCTTGTGCTGGGAGCGCTCATTCTGGCAGGAGACCACG
>JAPUKF010000243.1 GCA_027295805.1 Acidobacteriota bacterium
CTGGCCCTTGTGGGCACGCCTCTGCTGCTGGCTGAGGAGGGCGAGGGCGCGGCCCTCTACGCCAAGAAGTGCGCCATGTGTCATGGCAAGGATGGGGTCGCCAAGAAGATGGCCGCCAACTCGGGCAATTTCAACGACGCCGAGTGGCAGAAGGGAATCACCCTGGAAACAGTCGTCGAGAACATCGCCAAAGGCAAGGGAAAGATGCCCAAGAATGAGGGTAAGCTGACACCCGAGCAGATCTCGGCCATCGCTGAGTACGTCAAGAGCATGTAGTTCAGGGCGCCTGCGCGCGCTGTGAATCCCGACAGTTTTCAAGGGCTGCGGTTTGCACGTCGGATTCCTTCGGCCCTTTTCTGTTGCCGGTTGGGGGCATGGGATAACTCTCCCGCTCCTTGATCCGGGCGAGAGGTGAGCGGCCGGTCGGGAAGGCGGTGGCCGCCATGAGCAGGCTGCCCCAGATGAGAGCCAGGTACTCCAGCTTCTCCGGGTACCCCAGAGACCCGGCCGCCGGCGCCGTGGCCCTGGCGGTGGGTCTGACCCTCATCGGCCTGATCCTGTGGAGCATGCTGTTCGACAACATCTGAGGGGCGGACTCGATCCTGCATGAGCGCTCTGCAGAGGATGGCGAATTGGGGTCAGGGCCGCAGCAGCTCCAGGATCTCGGGGTTTTCTTCTTCCATGGCCAGGAGGATGTGGCAGGTGGAGCAGTCCTGGGAGATGGTCTCACCGTCCTCGGCGACATGCTCGTCATCGTGGCAGCGAAAGCAGCCGGGGAAATCGGTATGCCCCAGGTGGTTGGGGTAAGTTCCCCAGGTCACATTCATCGTGGGGAAGACATTGCGGTTGTGGAGTTCGCCCATGAAGTGGCCGGCGGAGGTGATGTCGGCGTGTCGCGTCATGGACAGTTCGGGGTAGGTCTCGGCATAGAACGCTTCCAGGCCCTGGGTGATTCCGGAGACGGCCGCCTCGGCTGTCGGGTACGTCTCGCGCATCAGGCGCAGCCCTTCGCGTCGGACGTAGGGCAGAGTGCGATCCAGGAGGCCTTCCTGGAGAGCTCTGTCGATCTCGGAATCCGGCATGCGGTAGATATGAGCCGGCCGGTTGTGGCAGTCGATGCAGTCCATGATTCGCCACGGGCCCGGTTCGGTCGTGGTTTCGCCTGCGTCCTCTGAAGACGAGTCACCGGATATGAAGACCCGTATCTTGCCGTCCTTGTCGGTCAATTCCACCTCATAGATGGTTTCGCGGCTTGCATCGGAGCGGTACCGGATCTGGATATCGCGGTCCACATGCCAGTGGATACCCGAAGATTTGCGTCCCTGGATACCGCCGACGCGCAGCACCAGGACGGTCTTCAGTTCGGTGTTCTCCTCGTCCTGATCGTAGTGAGTGCGCACCGAGAGGCGGTCGCCGACAAATTTACTGGGCCAGTGGCATTGCTCGCAGGTTTCCCGCGCCGGCCGCAGGTGGTGGATGGGGACGGAGATGGGGCGGTCGTACAGGTCGAAGGCAACGCTGACCAGCTGCCGGGCGCCGGACAGTTTTGATTTGACAAACCAGCCCGCGCCGGGCCCGATGTGACACTCCACGCACTTGACCCGGGCATGGGGCGAGTTGAGGTAGGCCGTGTGCTCGGGTTCCATGACTGTGTGGCAGGTGGTGCCGCAGAATGCCGTGGACTCCATCACCTCGATGCTCTTGTAGGTGGCCGCTGACAGGATAATGACGTTGACCAGGGTCAAGACCAGGAAGGTCAAGACCAGGCGCCGGGTGGTCGCGTTGTTGAGATCCAGGATGGGGAACAGATCTCCCGTGGCTCCCTGGCGCCTGCGCCGTCTTTCCCAGGCGACACCCATGGGGATGAGGATGAGGCTGACGAAAAAAATCCCTGGCAGGAGCACGTAGCTGAGAATCCCCAGGTAGGGATTGCCCCCATGACCTGAGATCAGTTCCAGGCCCAGGAGGAACAGGAACAGAACAGCGCTGGCCGTGGTCAGGGCCACGCCCAGGAGGCTGATGGGATTGCGGGTGGCGACCAGGAAAAACCTTCGCATGAGCGGACTCCGTGCTGGGGATGGGCCTCAGGAAAAGCAAGATCCATGCCCCAGTCCGAAAAAAAAGTCCCGGGCTTCTGCCCATGTCCGGACCGTGGCATAGAGCTTGCTGCACTGTATAGCAGGTCCATGTCGCTGTGCAGGGTCGCCACGGGCGACCTGCTGCCGGCCGAAGATCAAGGCAATGCCGAATGCCTTAAATGTCACGCCTTGGGCGGCAACGCCGACATGCCGGGTGTGCAGTGCGAGTCATGTCATGGTCCGGGCAGCGTGTACAAGGCCATGAAGGCCAAGAGCGCCCACGAGGTCAAGGCCAAGTAACGAGTCCCGGAAGTTGTTGGAGACGTGACCGTATCCCCCATCATGGGGGATACGGCTCACTTGGCGCCCCTCGAACTCGGGCTATCCCGCGCTGGCCATGAGGCCGGCCAGATCCGCCAGACGGGCCGAGAAACCCCATTCATTGTCGTACCAGGCCAGCAGCTTCAGAACGCGCTTGCGCAGCACCATGGTGCTTTCACCATCGACGATGGATGAGTGGGGGTCGCCAATGATGTCCCGGGAGACCAGGGCTTCGTCGCTGACGCGCAGCACCCCCTGCAGGGGCGGCCGGGCCGCTGCCGCGCGCAGGCAGTCGTTCACCTGGGCGGCGGTCACGTCCGTGTTCAGGGTGGCGACCAGGTCGGTCACCGAGCCATCGGGCACAGGCACGCGCAGGGCCATGCCGTCCATCCGACCCTCCAGCTCAGGGAGGACCGTGGCCGTGGCCCGGGCCGCCCCGGTGGTGGTGGGAACGATGGAAAGGGCTGCCGACCGGCCCCTGCGGCGCTTGCGCGTGGGCGAGTCCATGAGTGACTGGCTGGACGTATAGGCATGAACCGTGGTGATCATGAGGTGTTCCACGCCGTAGTTCTCGTGCAGAACCTTGGCCACGGGGGCCAGCGAGTTGGTGGTACAGGAGGCCATGGAGACCACCTGGTGCCGCCGGGGATCGAACGTCTGGGCGTTGACGCCGACCACCAGGGTGGCGTCGGCATCTTCTGAGGGTGCCGAAATGATCACACGGCGGGCGCCGCCTGCCAGGTGGGCCGCCGCCCGATCCCGCGGCCGGAAGGCGCCGGTACATTCGAAAACGATGTCGACCCCCAGTTTCCCCCAGGGCAGTTCCGCGGGGTCGCGGAGCGACGAAAAGGGAATGGCGGCATCACCCACCTGCAGGTGGGTCTCGTTGTGCTCGACCTTGCTGGGATACCAGCCGTGGACCGAGTCGTATTTGAGCAAGTAGGCCAGGTCACCCAGATCGGCCAGATCATTGAGGCCGACAATCTGGAAGCCGCCACGTTGCAGGAGAATTTTCAGGAGGCAACGACCGATACGGCCGAAACCATTGATACCGACACGAATGTCTGACACCTGGATCTCCTTGGAACCTCGTGCTGAGGGCGCGAGCGCTGGTAGCGTACTCCATTGGCAGGAGCCGGTGGCCGTCGTTCCCCCCGGAGGACGGCTGAATGAGGCATCATATGGCGCAGCAAGCTGGGTGATTTCGCCCAGTTTTCAGACGGAAGGAGGTGGGGCGGCTCATCGCGCTGGAGGACGAGGCTGAAGTGTTGCGCCTGGTGAACAAGCGGGATGAGTTCTGCCAGGCGGCCGACGCGCGGCGTAAGCACGCCCGGTCCGGACGCCAGGATGAACCCACCTGCCACTTCTGTGAGGGGTTCATCCAGTCCGGAGGCTGCGTGGGAATGCTTGCCCGTTTGAACCACTCGGTCATGATCGGGAACTGGAGCGAGGCTCACCGTGTCAATGGCGAATACATCCGCTGGGTCCAGAGTCTGGAATTGCATGCCTGAGCCCGCGCTCGGCGCGGGTTCGTGGACGGGCCGGGAGGCCCGGAAAGGTTGAGTCCATGACCGAGAAGAATTCAAACGGCCAGGGAGTACCGGACGCCTACAAGGTGTTCGCCGAGCGCTTCCCCGAACTGGAGCAGGCATGGGATCTGTGCCGCAAAGCGGAGCGGGGTGTACTGAATGTCAAGACTCTGCGTCTTCTGAAACTGGCCATCGCGGTGGCCCGGGAGGCGGAGGGCGCTACCCACTCGGCGGTCCGCAAGGCACGGCGGGCCGGCGCGTCCCGGGAAGACATGGAACAGGTGGTGGCCGTGGCGGCCAGCACCATCGGTTTCCCGGCCGCCGTCAAAGCCTTTCGGTGGGTAACAGAGGTCGGGGACTGACCCGCTGGAGCAGCCATCATGGCGAAGGAAAACCTTCTCGTCGTCGAGGATGAAAACCTGATCCGGTGGTCCATCCGGGGAATGCTCACCCAGGAGGGCTACACCGTTCTCGAAGCCGTCGATGGCAAGGAAGCCCTGGCATGCCTCGACCATGATGACTGCCTACGGGTCGGTGGAGACCGCCGTGCAGGCCATGAAGCTGGGGGTCTACGACTACCTGACCAAGCCGGTGAACCTGGGTGAACTTTCGGTGATCGTCGGCAAGGCGCTGGAGACAACGCGCCTGCGCCGGGAGTTGCGCCGGCTGCGCAACGAACAGGAGTCCGGGAGATAACCCTGGCGGGATCCGTTATGGTGCGCTGAGGAAGCGCAGGATCTCGCTCATGAGTTGCTCGCCCTGCTCGGTCTCGAAGATGAACTGCGCATGGGCAGAACCATCCAGGATGACCAGTTCTTTCGGTTCGGGGGCCTGCTCATACTGGGCGCGGATGGCCGGCAGACGGGGGACACCTTCCCCCCTGACATCATCGCGGGCGAGGATGAACAGTTTGCGGCCCGGAAGGCGCTCCGGCTCATCGGCCGTCGCCGCCAGCAGCACCAGGCGGTCGATCTCACCCGGTCCTGCCTCCACCGCCGCCCGCGCCGCAGCCCAACCGCCAAAGCTGGCGCCGATGACCGAGACGGTGCCGGCGCCGGTCTCATGCAGATAGTGGACGCCGGCCAGTACATCGAAGTGAAACCCGGAGTTGTTGGGGGAGTCTCCCGCGCCCCCGTGGGATTGGCCGCGCCCACGGAAATCGATGGCCATGACGCGGAACCCGGCCTCAGCCAGTGTCTCCGCCTGTCCCGTCCAGCTTTCCTTGGTGAAGCGGCCGCCATGGGCCAGGAGAACGGCGCGGTCTCCTTTCCCGTAGATGTCGGCGTGGACAACGCCGTCATCCTGAGTTGGAAAGGAGACGTGTTGTGGCTCCGCCGAGGCCGCGAGCGTCACCACGGCCAGGAACATGGCGGCGAAATATCTCATTTTTAGCCTCCGGGGGTTCAAGATGGCCCTGTCCGCTGCAGCCGCTCTACGCCGCGTGTGAGCTTGAGTCCCATGAGTTCAAAGGATCATAGCGCCTTGGGGGGGCAACGTCCCCTCTGGCTCAGAAAGTGGCCGGTTTGAGGCCGGGCAGGTAAAGGCTGTTGAAGAGGAGTTTGAAGGTCCGAATGGTCTGAGCCCGGTGTTGTGCACGGAAGCCGATGAGGACCACGCGCCCGGCGCCGGCCTGCAGGTCCACCACAGCGGCCCGCCGGGCTAGCCGTTGGGCTCCCTCCAGATACCCGCTGATCAGGATATCCCGCCGGTCATCGGGGTAGGCAGCCACCACGCGACGCGCGAACCGGGCATCCGGCGGATAGGTGCGAAACGCCGGCGAAGAGGCGAAGTAGGCGGTCTCCCGCGGTTGCAGCCCCCAGGCCAGGAGATGGTCGGTGTCGACTTCCAGGCGCAGCATGGCGCCCGGGCAGCGGAAGCTGGCGGCATCGACACCCTCGAGGATATTGGTGACGGGCAGGTCCAGGAGTTCGATGAGGTAGTCGGCCGCCGAGTCCAGGGCGACCACGGTGCCGCCTTTCTCCAGGATCCAGTTGCGCAGGTTCTCACCACCCTCATCACCCAGGCCGCCGGCGTATTCGGGCGGCAGCGGTGCGGTGCGGCGGCGGCGCTCCGGGTCGGCGGGGCGGCCTTCCTGCATGATGTCCTTCTCGATGTCCGGCAGGAGGATCAGATCCACCTCCTCGGCGAATGATCCGTTGCGCAGATCGGCATTGCTCAGATTGCGATAGGGAAAGCCGTACTCCTCCAGAAGCCAGCGGGTCCAGCCCTCATCCATGCTGGCCACCCATGGCTTGTAGAGACCAATGGAGACCGGCTTGAGCTGCAGGGCCTCCCCGGCGGGGGCGGTGTCCAGGGAGTGTGCGGGGACATGCAGTTCATCCACCAGAGCCTGCAGCAGGCCCTCGGCGGGGCCGGCGGAAGGCACGTAAACATCCCCTGGGGCGCCGTTTTCCTGCCGGTCGCGCAACCAGTAGACCGGATGTCCGGCCGCCAGCAGCCGGTTCATGAACGGGTAAATGGAATCGGCGGCATGGGAGATCCTGAGTCCCACGGCGCCGGGGCGCAGCCTGGCGCCGGGCCAGTCCGGTTCGCTGAGGGGGGACGTTGCGACGGTCACCGGCGCGCCGGCGGCGTCCACCGTAACACCCATGGAGAGAGGCAGCGACCAGGAGGTCACGTCATAAGGGGGAAGGATGGGGCCGCCCGAGCCGGCCCGGACTTCCGGATAGCGCTGGGGGCGCAGCATGGTGAGGAGGAATGCGCGGTACGGCTGGGCCGCGGGGATGATGGTGGTGCCGGCGGGGTAGGACAAGTTCGCCACGGTGAACTCTTTGCGCGCCTGTTGGATTTCGATGCCGTGGCGCAGCAACAGTTCCACCAGGCGTGCAGCTGCCACCGGGTCATGCTGGTCGGGGGGAATGAGAAAGGCGAACGGCGCCTCGCTGCGGCCCTTCTTCACCTGCCGCTGCCCCAGCTCATAGAAGTTTGCCAGCAGGCTTTCATGGAAACGGGAGCATCCTTCCAGCAGAGCCATGGTGGCGGTGAGTTCGTACTCCACGATGTCCCGCAGGCGCCACCAGCCGCCACTCCACGGCGAGGGATAATTGGAACGCCGGCCGTAGTCGGGCAGTCCCTTGCGGTTCCCCTCCAGTTCGCCCTTCTCGATGTAGACCGGCGAGGCGATGCGGGCGCTGGCCACTTCGCTGAGCAGGCCGGTGACGTTCTTCCACCAGGCGGTATTGCGCGTGCCCCCCGGCCAGTAACTGTCGAAGATCATGTCGTGCCCCACGCCGGTGCGGCCGTCTTCTTCCAGGCGCATGGACATGATGGTGCCCAGCAGATCCGCCTGGCGAAAGATCAGGGAGTCGATCTCGGGGGCCAGGGGATTGGTCTGGGGCGGCACGAACATGCGCGGCCCGGTCCGACCCATCTGGTGCTCATCCAGAAAGACCTGCGGAAACCAGCGGTGGTAGAGAACCTGGTTGACCACCCGGGTCTCGGCCTGGGTGAGCATGTAGAAGTCCCGGTTGTTGTCATGGCCGACGTAAGGGTGGTAGAGCCAGGGCAGGGGGCCACCCTCGTACTCGCTGCCGCGGTAGCGCTCATACCACCGGAGCACAATCTCCTGACCGTCGGGGTTGATGGAGGGCATGATCAGAAGAATCACATCGTCGAGCCAGCCCTCGACCTCCGGGTCCCTGGTGGTGGCCAGGTTGTGGACCAGTTCCATGAACATCTGGGTCGAACCGACCTCGGTGGCGTGAATGGTGCCGGTGATCAGGACCATCACCTTGCCCTGTGCGGCCAGAGCGGCGGCCTTCTCCGGTTTCAGGTCGGCCGGGTGGGCCAGACGACGGGAGATCTCCCGGTAACGGTCCAGGTGGCGCATATTGTCGGCTGATGAAACAACCACCACCACCATCTCGCGGCCCAGGGTGGACAGGCCGGCAGTCTCCACGCTGACCCGGGGCGAGGCGACCGCAACCTGGCGCAGATAGGCGACCACGGTGTCATAGGGTGCCAGGTGGCCGTCGCTGCCCACCGTAAACCCCAGGACCTCCTCGGGTGCGGGAGGCGCCGTATCGACCGCGGCCGGCGCTGCTGAAGAAGAAAGCGCCAGCACCATGAGCAGAGCAGGAAGGGGACTGAGCGGTCGCATCGGTTCAGGCACTCTAGCCCGGTGCGCGGTGTCTGTCCAAGAGCGGCGCCGGGGGCCGGGCCGGGGTCTATACTCTCCTCCGCCGGGAGTGGAGATCCGCCGCCGGCCCCGCTGCTGGCCCCGACCCCTGATTTGCCTTACGTTCATTTGACTGCCATGCGTCTCCCTGCCAGGCTCCTGCTGCTGGCCCTGCTTCTGGCGGGGCCGGCCATCGTCGCTGCGGTTCCTGCGGGATCGCCGGTGAACGGTATGGGGGTTGTCCTTCCTGCCGACTGGCTGACCACCCCCCTGCCGGCGGGCGAAGTGCCGTCGCTGCCCTGGGTCGGCGGCGGGGCCGGCGTACCCCTTTACGTGCGCGTGACCATCACCGACCAGGCCCTGCACCAGCCGGACATCAGTGCCCGGCGGCTGCGGGCTCTCCTGGATCGAGATCTGGTGCCGGTGCTGTTGCTGGACTCCCCCAGCGCCGGCCGGCCCATGAGCACAGCCCTGGGCTTCGATCTGGACGGGTGGCTGACCCGGGTGGACAGTCTGCTCCAGGCCATGGGCCATGAACCGGTCCTGATTCAGGTCATGGATCGTCCCCTCCGACAGATGACGGCATCCCTTTATGCCTTTGTGCTGAAGCGCACGGCGGTGATGGTGCGCGCCGTGGCGCCCGGTTCACGCATTGCCACAGGCACTCTGGAGGGTGTCAGCGAGGCGCAGGAACTGGCCGCTTGGCGGGTGGGGCCGTACCTGGATGCGGTGGTCATGGACAGGTCCGCCGCCGGCGTGGCGGACCTGGCCGGGGTTCGCCGGGCGCTGCCGGCGACGAAGATCTGGCTGTCCGGTGCCGGCGCTGGCGGCTCCTCCTATCTCCAGGAGGCGGGCCTGGCTTTCAGCCGCGCGGTTTCCCTGGTCTTTGCCGCGCCTGACAGCGGCCTGTCACCGGAGAGGCTGGCTGCCTGGCAGCGGTTGCTGGGGCCGGGGACCGTTGTTGTCCCGCCGGCATTCCGTCGGGTGGAGGTGCGCGCCGGCGCGCCGGTCCTGCCCCCCGAGGATTTTCTCGAGCTGGAAGAGCCCGATGGTAGGCGCTACCTGGTGGCGTTCGCGGCGCCTGCTGCCCTGCCTCTGGAGATGACCGTCCACGGACCGCGGGTCAGCGTGGCGTGGATTCTGGATCCCGTCACCGGTGAGGAAACCATGGGCGCCGCTGCCGACTGGCTCGTGGCCGGCGGTGACCCGGGCAGCCATGCGGTGAGCCTGGTGACCCTCCATGTGCCGGGGCTGCCGCTGGTGGTACGCCTGGGACGGGTGGGTGGCGCGGCGCCGCGATTGGCCGAGCTGGAAGAAGTCGTGGCGACCCGGAGCCTGACGGTCGAGGAGATCCTGGCTCGCCACCGGCAGGTCCAGACAGGTCAGGATCTGCGTCTGCACACCATCGAAGCCGACGTGCGCATCGATTTTCATTTCAGCGTCGCCAACCTCAGCCAGACGTTCGACGTCGCCACTCTCAACCGCTTTTTCCATGACAGCACACGCA
>JAPUKF010000244.1 GCA_027295805.1 Acidobacteriota bacterium
GCCGTCCGGAAGACCGTGTCGAAGAAGGCCACCGCCAGGAAGGCCCCGGCCAAGAGGGCACCGGCCAAGAAAGCCCGGGCCAAGAAGGCCACCGCGAAAAAGGCCACGGCCAGGAAAACCACGACAAAGAAAAAGACGGCCCCAAAAAAGAAGGCCGCGAGCAAGAAACGCAGCAGCCGGTCCTGACGGAACGGCGCCGGCCAGGAGCCTCTCATGGCACACAAGAAAGCAGGCGGTTCGACTCATAACGGGCGCGACAGCAACGCCAAAAGGCTGGGCATCAAGCGCTTTGCCGGTGAGCGGGTCACCGGGGGAACCATCCTCGTGCGCCAGCGCGGCACCCCATTCAAACCCGGCCCCAACGTGGGCCGTGGCGGTGATGACACCCTGTTCGCCAAAGTGGACGGTATCGTCCTTTTCCGCAAACGTGGCCGGATGGGCAAGTTCATCAGCATCATCTCCAGCCAGTAGCCGGCCTGTGGGCCGGAGGGACGCATGTTCCTCGACCGCGCCAAGATCCAGGTCCGCTCCGGGAACGGTGGTCCGGGCTGTGTTGCGTTCCGGCGCGAGAAGTTCGTGCCCCGGGGCGGTCCCAGCGGCGGCGACGGCGGCAACGGTGGCTCCATCACCCTGCGGGCCGACCCTGGCGTCTCCACGCTGAACATCTTCCATTACCGCCAGCACTTCTTCGCAGGCTCAGGACTGCCGGGGGAAGGCAACCAGCGCAGCGGCCGGCATGGTGAGGACGTGATCCTGTCCGTGCCTCAGGGGACGGTGGTGTTCGATGATGAGACCGGCCAGCTCCTGGCTGACCTGAATAAGCAGGGAGACAGCTTCCAGGCGGCAACCGGCGGCCAGGGCGGCCGTGGCAACGCCCGTTTCGCCACGCCCACCAATCAGGCGCCCCGCCACGCCCAGCCCGGCATCGAGGGCAGGGAGCGCTGGCTGCGTCTCGAACTGCGTGTGCTGGCCGATATTGGCCTTGTGGGTTTCCCCAATGTGGGCAAATCGACCCTCCTCTCCCGCCTCACCGCGGCCCGCCCCAAGATCGCAGCCTACCCGTTCACCACCCTGGTGCCGCACCTGGGAGTGGCGCCACTGAACGATGTCCGCACGGTGGTCATCGCCGATATCCCGGGACTGATCCGCGGCGCCCACAAGGGTGCCGGACTGGGCGACCGCTTCCTGCAGCACCTGCGGCGCACGCGCATGCTCCTCCACCTGGTGGATGCGGCCGACCTGCCGGAACGGGACCCGCTCAAGGACTACCTGGCCATCCGGGCCGAATTGACCGCCTACGGCGCCGGACTCGAGAAGCGCTCCGAGACCGTTCTCATCTCCCGCGGCGACCTCCTTCAGGACGAAGAGCGCCTGGAGGACCTGACGCGCCACCGGGCGGCGGCCGGCCGCCCCGCCCCCTTGCGGATCTCGGCGGTCACCGGAGCCGGCCTGGACGATCTCCGTCGCCGTCTGCTCAGCGAGCTGGAACACGTACCGGCCCTCCCCGACGAGGAAGAGACCCGGGAGGGAGAAGTGCTGCTGCTCCTCAAGGAGAAGCGGCGATGAAGCTGGGAGTCCTGGGCGGCACCTTCGACCCGTTCCACGTAGGGCACGTGGAGATGGCCCTGGGCGTGCGCCGCGCGCTGGACCTGGACGCGGTCCACCTGGTCCCCTGCCGGCTGCCACCTCACAAGGAGAGACCGCGCCTGACCCCCGGCGCCGACCGCCTGGCCATGATTGCTCTGGCGGTTCAGGATCATCCCGCCCTGGTCCCCGATTCCAGAGAGTTGATGCGGCCGGCACCGTCGTTCACCATCGACACTCTGAGAGATATGGCAGCGCACAGGCCCGAGGCACAGCTCTTTTTCATCATGGGCATGGATTCCTTCCGTGAAATCCACCTCTGGAAGGAGCACTGGGCCCTCGTTCAGGGCTTTCATCTGGTGGTGGTGAACCGTCCCGGGAGCCCCCGTCCTCAGGAAAGTGAGATTCCGGAGGTGGCCAGGGGACGCCTGGTGGAGGCGGGCCAGGCCTTGGATGCCGTGCCGGGGAAGGTCCATATGCTGGAAATCCCTCCCCAGGATGTCTCGTCCACGACCATCCGCCGCCTGGCCCGGGAGGGCGCCCCCCTCGAGGGCTTGGTTCCCACCGCTGTGGAAAGCTATATTCACCGCTGCAATCTGTACTGCCTGGGAGATGATTCTGGATAATTTCGTCAAAATGGCCGTCACGGCGGCCGCGGAAAAGAAGGCTGAAGAGATTGTCATCCTGGATGTCCGTGAGGTCTGCAGCTTCGCCAATACACTGGTCATCTGCCATGGCCGCTCCGGCAGGCAGGTGCAGACCATCACCAAGGCCATCCGGGACACACTGCGCGAAAACGGCTGCCGTCCTCACCATCTGGAAGGCGAACGGAAAGGTGAATGGGTTCTCTTGGATTACCTCGACTTCGTGATCCACGTCTTCGTGGAGGAGCGGCGCCAGTTCTACGCCCTGGAGCACCTTTGGGGCGATGCGCCGCGCCTGGAGTGGACTCCTCCCCGGCTCGAGGCAGCGGGCGGCGGCGACGTCGCCAGCACCCGGACAGGATCGTGAGGTGATAAATGGTCAGGGTCATCTGGGCGGGTGCCTCCCGCGACAACCTGCTGGCCGAACTGGCGGCGCGCTACGCCGAGCGGATCGCCAGGCGGGTACCGTTGCGCGTCGAGGACATCGGCACCGGCCGGGGCAAGCAGCCGGGTCAGGTGGCCGCGTGGGAGGGGCGCAAATTCCTGGCGAAGCTGCCGGCGTCCTCCTATCCGGTTGCCCTGGAGGCCGGCGGCCGCAGCTTCAGCAGCGAGAAGTTCGCCGCCTGGCTGGAAGGGGCCATGTCGCGCGCCGGTGGCGACCTGGTTTTCATGATTGGCGGCCACGAAGGGCTGGCGCCGGCTGTGAGCCGGCGGGCCAGAGAACGGTTATCCCTGTCCACCATGACCCTGACCCACGAGATGGCACGGGTCCTTCTTCTGGAACAGATCTATCGGGCTCTGACAATCCTGCGTGGAGAGCCCTATCATCACTGACACCTACCGCGAGTCCGCAGGCTCGCACCTGATCCCGGCGGGATCGTTGAGGAGTTGTAAAGTATGAATAAGAGGAGCCTCGAAAAATATCGCAACCTGTTGGAGGAGAAGCGCAGGGACCTCCTCGAGGCCTATACCAAGAAAAAGAGCCTGGGCAGCGAGGTCGGTGGCAAGGAACGGGCGGCCGACATGGTCGATATGGCCACCGATGCCTCCACCCAGGAGTTTCTCTACTCCCTCTCTAACAGCGACAGGGATCTGCTCAAGGCGGTGGAAGGCGCTCTGGCGCTCATGAACAGCAACGAATTCGGCGAATGCGTGGAATGCGAGGAAAAGATTTCCAAGAAGCGGCTCGACGCCGTCCCCTGGGCACGCTATTGCGTGAGTTGCCAGGAACTGGTGGAGACGGGCCGGCTGCGTACCTGACGGTACGCGGCGGAAAGACGGCATCATGAAACTGAAGACATTGATCCTTGTGCTGGTGGGTTTCGGTTTCTTCGCTGCCACCGCCGCCCTGTTCTACGCCAACAGGATCCTGCTCGCGGATCGCTTCGCCGTCTGGCCGGCACGCACCGTGCCGCTCTGGGGAGTGCTGTTCCTGGCTTTCGCGATCGGGCTCGGCGTGAGTCTGGCGTTCAGCCTGGCCCGGGAATCCCGGCAGGCCCTGGCCCGCTGGCGCGAAAACCGCACCCGCCGGGAGGCACAGCTGGTGGACGACCTCTATGCCGAGGGAAATGAAACATTGCTGAGTGGCTTGCCGGCTGCGGCCCTGGAAAAGTTCCGGGCGGTGCTGGCGCGCTCTCCCCGGCGGGTGGATGCCCTCCTCAAGGCCGGCAAACTTCTGCTGAAACAGGACCGGGGCGAAGAGGCCCGGGAACTTCACATGCGAGCCCACCGCGCCGCTCCCGCCGAGCTGGGTCCTCTCTATGCGCTGGTGGATGACGCCACCACCTGCAATGACACCGAAACGGCGCGCACCTATCTGCGGCGCATCATCGAACTCAAACCCGATGAAGCCCTCCGCGCCCTGCGCCGCCTGCGCGATCTGGACATGGCCGATGGCGATTGGGACAGCGCCCTGACCCTCCAGGAACGTCTGGAAAAAGCCAGCCTGGGTGAACCGGACAGTGCCGAGAATGAGAAGGTGACCAGGCTGGGCATCCTCTATCAGATCGCCTGCCGCACGGCGGAGCAGGGAAAGCACAAGGAATCCCAGCAGGAACTGCGCCGCCTCCTGAAAGGCGCCTCGCGCTTCGTGCCGGCATGGAAGGCCCTGGGGGAGAGCCAGCGCGCCGCCGGTGACGAAGAGGGTGCGGTCACAACCTGGCTCGAAGGGTACGAGGCAACCCACGCCCCGGTGCTGCTGACCAACCTGGAAGATCATTTCCTCTCCAGGGAGCGCCCCGAACGGGCCATCGAGGTCTTCCGGCGGGCGGTGGCTTCCAGCCAGCCCGACACGGTGCCCCGCTTCTTCCTGGGCAAGCTGTTCTACCGCCTGGAGATGCTGGACGAGGCCCTGGCTGAGTTCAGCGCCCTCCAGGGCCGGTCGTCCTACACACCGACCCTTTCGTATTACATGGCCCGGATCCTCGAGCGCCGGGGGCTCCACCATGAGGCCAACGTCCACTATCGGCGCATCGTCCGCGAAGGCCGTCTTCTCTCCACGCAGTACCGCTGCCAGACCTGCGACGCGCGCTATGACGCCTGGTTGGACCGCTGCAGCCAGTGCGGCAACTGGAATTCAGTCCAGGTGGACTTCCGCGAGGATACCTCCCTGGATGAACTCGGAATCAGCTCGGCCCCGGTCTACACCGCCGAAGGCAGTTGAGCCCCGTCCCGGAGGCCTGCTATGGCAGTGGCGCGTAAGCCGTCCCTGGTCTTGCTCATCCTGGACGGCTGGGGGCACTCGGAGCAACGCCGGCACAACGCCATCGCGGCCTGTGCCAGTGATCACATGCGCCGCCTGGCAGCGCACTACCCCCATACCCTGCTGGAGGCCTCGGGCGAAGCCGTGGGTCTGCCGGCCGGGGTCATGGGTAATTCCGAGGTAGGGCACCTCACCATCGGCGCCGGCCGCACCGTCTACCAGGATGTCACCCTGATTAACAAAGCCCTGCGGGAGGACAGGTTCACCGGCAACCCGGTCCTGGCACGGGCCATGACCGATACCCGGGAGGGCAGCGGCACACTCCATTTTCTTGGCCTCTGTTCCGACGCCTCGGTGCACAGCCATCTGGATCATCTGGAAGCCCTGGTGCGCCTGGCCGCCGCCCGCGGCGTGCCGCGCGTACGGGTTCATCCTCTCACCGATGGCCGGGACACATCCCCGCGCAGCGGCAAGGGGTACGTGACCCGCCTGGCGGCGTTCCTGGGCGAAGCCCACCCCGATGCCGCCATCGCCACGGTGGGTGGACGCTACTTCGGCATGGACCGGGATCAGCGCTGGGAGCGGGTGGAGAAACACTGGCGCGCCCTGGTCATGGGCGAGGGGTTGCAGGCCGCAGATCCAGTGGCCGCGGTGGAAGAGGCCTATGCCCGCGGGGAAACCGACGAGTTCATCCAGCCCACCGTCATCCCGAGCGTGGCGCACCATGCTATCGACGATCATGACGGTGTCATCTTTTTCAACTTCAGACCCGATCGCGCCCGCCAGATGACACGCGCTCTGGCCCTGGCGGAGTTCGCTGAGTTCCAGCGGCCGCGGCGACCCGAGCTGGCCACCTATATCTGCATGACTCCGTACGACGGGACTTTCGATCTGCCGGTCGCCTTCCGCTCCTGGAAGCCGGAGATGGTTCTAGGGCGTCTCTTCTCCGACAGGGGGTTGCGTCAGCTGCGCATCGCCGAGACGGAGAAATATGCCCATGTCACTTACTTTCTCAACGGCGGGGTCGAGCGCACCTATCCGGGAGAGGATCGAATCCTCGTCCCCTCGCCCCACGTCGCCACCTACGACCTGCAGCCCGAGATGAGCGCGCGAGAGATCACCGAAAAGCTACTCGCCCGCCTGCGCCAGGGCGAGACCGACATCATCGTGGCCAATTTCGCCAATGCCGACATGGTGGGGCACACCGGCAACTATGAGGCCACCCTGCGGGCCTGTGAAACGGTGGATCGATGCGTGGGACGGATCTCTGAAGCCACCCGCGCCACCGGATCTCTCCTGGTGGTGACCTCCGACCACGGCAACGCCGAGCAGATGCTCAGTGCCGGCAGCAGCGAAGCGAAAACATCCCACACCACGAACCCGGTGCCGCTGATACTCGCCAGGGAGGACCTGGTGGGTCGGCGCCTGGCCGACGGCGGCGGGCTTGCCAGCATCCTGCCGACCATCCTGACCGCACTGGATATCGATTGTCCCGGCGAGATGGATGGCGGTTCCCTTCTCTAGACGTGCGGCCCGGCTGGCGGGACGCGCGGCCGTGGGGCTGAGCGACCTGGTTTTCGTGCCTGGCTGCCTGCGCTGCGGCAAGTTTCGCTCCCGCCGGCGCGCCGGTGTCTGCCTGGCCTGCTGGGCGGCGGCCCGCCCGCCACTCATCAGCGCCGCCCGCTGCCTGGATTGTGGCGGCACCGGCTGCGGCCATCCCGAGCCCCCCTGGAGCTGGATGACGGCGGCACTGGCCTACGAGGAGGCCGGCCGGGATCTGATCCGCCTGTACAAGTTCAGTGACCAGGGCGGCCGCCTGCCCCTGGCGCGGCCCCTGGCGGGACTGCTGGCCGCAGCGCTGCAGGCCACCGCCATCTCCCTGGATATCGATCTGGTGGTGCCGGTCCCTTCCCACCGCGCACGCAGGCGCGACCGCGGGTTTGATGCCGCCGGCCACCTGGCACGCCATGTCTGCGCCGCAACCGGCCTGCCACGCCCCCTGGCCCTCATCAGGCGCCGGGGTCGGCGCGGCCCCCGGGCCGGAGCCGACGACGGCCATAGGTCCGACTATCTCCTGCGGCCGTCGGCCGGACGGCAGGTGGCGGGACGCACCGTTCTCCTCCTGGACGACGTCTGCACCACCGGCGCCACCCTCAGGCGCTGCGCCGGACTGCTGGCTGAGGCCGGCGCTCTGGAGATTCGTGTGGCCGTCCTGGCGTTCACTCCCCGGCGGAGCTTTGCCAGCCCGGCAGGCATGGAATAACATCCTCTGTTTCCGCGGCCGCACCCTTCGGCCGCCGGGGAGGGGTTATGCACTTGTTGAAGACTCATAAATTCGTCGCCTTCTCTCTGGCCGCCGCCGGCATGACTCTGGCCGGGGTCATGACCGCCCGCGCGGTCCAGGACGACACGGCAGAGAAACCCAGGCAACCGCATGTGGTCCTCGAGGTCCAGGGCCTGCACTATGACGCCGGTGGTCCGGTGCTGGTGCGCGCGACCGCCCGTAATGACGGCAAGGATGAAGTCGAAAACCTCTTGGCCGACCCCATCGCCAGTGGCTTCCGCCTCAGCAGCCCCGACGGCAAGAACTGGGAACCGGCGGCGACCGGCAAGGCATCCCCCCAGATCCAGCCCAGGCGCCTGGCGGCTCGCACCTACTTCGGCCAGGTCATCGACCTGACCGCCCACTTTCAGGTACTCGACAAGGTGGGCAGATACGAACTGACGTATGAATCCGGCGGCCAAAGCAGCGAGTCCGTCACCATCAACGTCATCGAGGCGTACAACTCCGACGCCAGCTACAAGGCAGTGATCAAGACCGCCAAGGGAGACCTGACCTTGCAACTCTTCCGCAAGGATGCACCCCTGGCGGTGCGCAATTTCGTGGACCTGGCGCGACAGGGGTTCTATGACGGCCTCGCCTTCCATTACATCCGGCCGGGCGACATCATCATCGGTGGTGACCCGCGTGGCGACGGCACCGGCGGTTCGGGCTACTTCATCCCGGCCGAGTTCAACAAGCACCAGCATCTCACCGGCACCGTGGCCATGGTGCGCGGCTCCGAACCCGGCACCGCCAGCAGCCAGTTCTACGTCTGTCTCAAACCCCAGCCGGAGCGCGACGGCAAGTTCACAGTCTTTGCGCAGGTGGTGGATGGCATGGACACTCTGACCAGCCTGGCCGAAACCCCCACTTCCGGCGCCGGCAGCAAGCCGTTCTACCGCCCTCTGGAGCCGATGGTCATGGAAACCATCACCATTCTTGAAACCGCCCCGGAACAGGATGAAGACTCCTAAGAGCCCCAGGCTGCTCAGCACGGCTCTGCTGGTGGGGGCGTTCCTGCCCATGGCCACCGCCGCGCCACCGCCCGGCCGGTCGTTGTCCAGCGGCGACCGCGAGGGGTTGCATCTGACCCTCTACCAGGACAACCGCGGCCTGGTCCGGGAAAGCTACCGCTTCCATCACCCGGCCGGGCGGAGCCTCTTGCGCCTGGACAGGGTGCCGGCCGCCATGGAACCCCGCTCGGTGCAGGCTACCTTCAACGAGGCAGGGATCCGCCTCCTGGAACAGCGTCATGAGCATGATCTGCTCACGCCCCGGCGCCTGCTGGAGACCGCCCTGGGCAAGCC
>JAPUKF010000245.1 GCA_027295805.1 Acidobacteriota bacterium
TGGAGGCTGAGAAATGTCTGCTGGTTGCCCGGGAGGCCGGCGATGACCACTCGGTGGCCTACTCGCTCCACTCACTGGGGCGAATCGCTTACGAAGATCATGACTTCCAGGGTTCCCTCAGTTATTTCCGGGATTCCCTGATCCTTTACGATGAGGTGAACGACACCTCCGGCAGCCTGACGATGAAGGTTCTCATCGGCGCCTCGCATACCGCCCTCGGGCGCTTCAAGATCGGCGGCAAGCTGATCCATGAGGCCCTGAAGAGCGCGCGCGAGGCAGGTCTGCGGCGCCTCTGCGCCCTGGCCCTGTCCAAGCTCATGGAGGCTGAATTCGCCCAGAAGAACTACCAGCGGGCCAAGGCGTATATCCGCGAAGTGGATGCTCTGGCCGGCTCGGAGGTTGAGGAAGATCGCTATATCGATCTCCTTTTCAACAGCGCGTTCTACCTGTGGCAGATTGCCCGTGGGGAGGGCAATCCCATCCAGGAAAAGATCGCTTTCGGCCGTCTCAAATACCTGCGTTCGTCGCTTGAGAGGACCACGCCCGAGGTGGAGCGTTTCGACGCGCACATAGGGCAAAGGAAGACCTATGAGAATCTGGTCTCGTAGGCTGGCACTCGGCTTCGTCGCCCTGACCCTGGCGGCCGGTTCCTGGTCGCCGGCGGTCCGTGCGGAAGTGGTCGCGGTTCTTGCCGAAGACGGCAGTTTTGTACGCACCGATATCCGCTCGGTTCAGCGCGGGCGCCTTGCCAGTGTCTGGTTCGAAAGCAACCTGGCCGCCCGCCGCAAAACCGGCGATTCCAGCGGTGAGCGCGTTCTTCTCAATCAGAGCGGTGCCCTGCGCGCTGACGGCATCCCCTCCATCGCCATTCACCCGCTCACCGGCCTGCCCTGGGCCGTCTGGTCCTTTAACGAGGACGGCGATTACGAGCTCGCCGTGTCGTTCTTCGACGGCCGCTTCTGGGCCAGCCCCATTCTCCTGGGGGGTGAGGGCAACGGCGAGGCAGACTTGCAGCCGCAACTGCAATTCACTCCCGACGGCCGTCCGCTGATAACCTGGTGGCGGATGTCCCCCGACGGCATCGAGCAGTCCATCTGGTTCACCAGCCGGCAGAACGGCACCTGGATCTCGCCGGTCCGCCTCTCTTCCACGCGGGAGAAGGCCCGCCGTCCCAGCATGCTCCTGGACGACGACCAGCTCATCGTGGCCTTCGAGACCGACGGCGGTGTGCGCATTCGCAGGTTCTCCGCCGACACCCCCATGATCGGCGGCTTCACGCCTGCCGGCGGTGCCGACGGTCCCGATCCACCGACCTATGACGACACCCGCCCGCCCGAGTGCCAGCTCATCGGCTGTGAGGGCGACTGACCCCGGCTTCAAAACAGGTATCCATTCCGGAAAGCACAGGGCTCCTCCTCACGGAGGAGCCCTTTTTTATGCCGGCACCCTGATCGGTTCGATGGAAACCGTTGCGGGGCTCTGCTTTCGCCTTATATTCGCCACAAGGCGGTGTGGTGATTCAAACGAGGGATACCATATATGCAATCCGGCACATTTTCATTGTCGAAGTGGACGAATTAGCTTGACACCCCTGAAAACCTCCCTTATTATGCCGCCTGTGGCCCAAAGTGGAGTTTTGTGGACCAGGAGGTGATTCGCGACGGCGTTAAGCCGCTCCGGACGATGCCAGGACCCGTACCAGCCAGGGAGAGCCCAGCCGTCGAGATCGGCTCTTCCCCGGAGTCCTGACCCTCGGTTGTCCCCTTGCCCATGTTTGGCCCGCATGACACCTAAGGAATCGGGGAGAAGCAATGCTGCGGGGAAATGCACCGGCGACCATTGACGCCAAAGGGCGGCTGAAAATCCCCACTGCATTTCGGCGGGCTATCGAGGACAAGCACGGCTCCGAATTTTTCGTCACCAGTATCGATGGCGAGGGAGTGAGATTATACCCCTTTCCCGTCTGGCTGGAGATAGAAAAAAAGATGGCCGACCTGCCCTCCCTCGGGCCGGAAGTGGACCTCCTCCAGGATCTCTTCAGTTACTACGGCGCCGAGGCGTCCATGGACAAGCAGGGCCGGCTGCTCATCCAGCCGCACCTGCGCGAATCCGCCGGTATGCAGGGAGAAGTGGCGGTGCTGGGAAAGGCAAAATACCTGGAGGTCTGGAATAACGGGCGGTTCCGGTCGCGTCTGAAGGACCGCAAGCTCAGCAGGGAGGATCGGCGCATCCTGGCAGCGCACGGGCTTTAGAAAGGATATGGACGGTGACCTTACTGCACCGTCCCGTGATGGTCCGGGAAGTCGTCGAGCTTCTGGCCGCACGACGAGGAGGGGTATTCGTGGACGCTACCTTTGGGGGCGGAGGACACACGCGGGAGATACTGGCGGCCAACCCGGCCAACCGCGTGCTGGCCTGCGACCGGGACCGGTCGGCCCTGGCTGCCGGCCGCCTGGCCCTGGCCCGGGACGCCGAGCGGGTGGAATTCATTCACGACGACTACCGCCGGCTTCCCGAACTGATCAGCCGTCGCCCCGATCCGCGGCCACAGGGCATCGTGGTGGATATGGGCATCTCGACCATCCAGCTCCTGGATCCGGCCCGCGGGTTTGCCTTCGGCCATGACGGTCCCCTGGACATGCGCATGAACCGCGAAGACGAGCGCACCGCCGCCGACCTGGTCAACCAGCTCAGCCGGGATGAACTGCGCACTCTCATCAGCCGCCTGGGAGAAGAGCGCTTTGCCGCGCGCATCAGTCGCGCCCTCGTCCAGCAGCGGGAGCGGCAGCCATTCACCACCACCGGCGAACTGGCCGCCTGCGTGCGGGAAGCCTATCCCGCCGCCGCCCGCCGACAACAGAAGATCGACCCGGCCACGCGCACCTTTCAGGCCCTGCGCATCGCCGTCAACGATGAGTTGACCGGCCTTGAGAAATTCGTGGAGGAATTGATGAACGCCCTGGCACCGGGCGCGCGCGCCGTTTTCATCGCCTTCCACTCCCTGGAAGACCGGCCGGTGAAGCACACCCTGCGCCGTCTGGCCCACCCCTGCGTCTGTCCTCCCGATCTCCCGGTCTGCGGCTGTGGCCGCATGGCCGTGGTGCGCCTGCTGACGCCACGGGCCGTGCGCCCCGGCGCCACCGAAGTCGCGGCCAACCCCGCTTCACGCAGCGCCCGTCTACGGGCCGCCGAGAGGATCGCCGCGTGATTGGCCCGGCCCCCCGCTCACGGGCACGCTTCAGCGTGCGCAACGGCCGCATCGTGCGCGAACCCGACACCATCCAGACCCGCACACTTCTCATCGCTTTAGGACTCGGCCTGCTGGTTCTTGTCCCTTTCATGGCCAACGTCTGGGGACATAGCGAGAAGCGCCGCCTGGGCTATGAGATCGCCAGAGCCAATCAGCAACTGGTTGCCGCCCGGGAAGAGCGGCGGCTGCTGCGCACCGAGGAAGCGTGTGAGAGCGACCTGCGGAAAGTGCAGGAGCGGGCCATCTCGGAGCTGGGCCTGCTGCCCCGCACACCCGCCGCCACCGTGGTGGTCCACGGCATCGTGCCCGTCCCGGCCACACCGGGTCCCGCGGACCCGGACCAGGAAATGGTTCTGGCTCGTACCCGTGGCGCCGTCCGGGGGGCTCAGCCATGAGACGCAACCCCGTGAACAGACGCCTGGTGATCCTGGTGTCGCTGATGGCTCTCTTCTGCACCGGCAGCATCTCGGCGCGCCTGGCCTGGCTGCAGATCCACAAGCACGACTACTACACCCATCAGGCCCTCAATCAGCGCCAGAACATCCGGACCCTGCCGCCCCGGCGGGGTGACATCCATGACCGCCATGGCAACGAGCTGGCCTTGAGCGTCGCCGCCGAGATGGTCATCGCCCGACCGCACCTGGTCAGCGACCCGACAGGCACGGCCCGCATTCTGGCTCCCATCCTCAGCCGGCCGGCCGGCAGCCTGGAGGAGACTTTACGCAGTGAACGGAAATATGTGCGCCTGCTCCAGAAGGCGACGCCATCCCAGTGCGATCGCATCCGCACCCTGCAGAAGGAAGGCGGCCTGGCGGGAATCGCTTTCGAGAGCTGGCGCCGGCGGATCTATCCCCACGAAACCCTGGCCGCCCATGCCCTGGGTTTCGTGCGCAATGACGGCAACCCCGGAGGGGGACTGGAGAGTCGTTTCAACAAGGCCATCCATGGCACCGATGGCCGCGCCGTCCAGTCGCGGGATGCCAACAAGGACGCCTTCGGCATGCGCGTCCTGGAGGCGGCGCGACCGGGGCACGACCTGGAACTGACTCTGGATCTGACGGTGCAGCACGTTCTGGAAGAAGAACTGGCCCATGCCGCAGGCTTGGCCCACGCCCGCGCCGGCTCTGCTGTGGCCATGGACCCGGCAACCGGCGAGATCCTGGCCATGGCCTCATGGCCGACCTTCAATCCCAACGATTACTCACGCGCCAGCGAAGAAGCGCGCCGCGACAGGGTGGTGGTCTCGGCCTATGAGCCGGGCTCGACCTTCAAGATCATCACAGCCGCCGCGGCCCTGGAGGCGGGCAAGGTCCGGCCCAACGAGGTGATCCACTGCAACTTCGGCTACATCCATATCACCGGCCGTCACGGCATCAAGGACCACAAGCCGTTCGGCGACCTGACCTTCACCCAGGTCATGGCGAAATCGTCCAACGTGGGCGCCATCAAGATCGGCCTGCGCCTGGACGACATTTATTTCTACGACACCATCCGCCGTTTCGGTTTCGGCGAGAAAACCGGCGTGCGCCTGCCCGGTGAACAGCGCGGCCTTCTCAGCCCGCCGGCCAGGTGGTCCAAGCTGTCCAAGCCCAGCATCTCCATGGGCCAGGAGATCACCGTGACGCCCCTGCAGATGCTCGCGGCGGTGGCGGCGGTGGCCAACGACGGCGTGGCCATGAGCCCGTGGCTGACTCGAAGTCTGCGGGACGGCGAAACCGGCGCCATCACCTATAACCAGCCCCCCGCCCCCCGCCGTGTCATCTCAAGCCGCACCGCCCGCACCCTCACCCGCATGCTGGAAGAAGTTGTGCGCACAGGTACCGGGCGCGCCGCCGCCGTGCCCGGTTACCAGGTCGCCGGCAAGACCGGCACGGCCCAGAAGCCTGATCCCAAGAACAGGAGCAAGGGCTACCTGAGAGACAGCCATATCGCTTCGTTCGTGGGATATGCCCCCAGCAAACATCCCCGCCTGGCCGCCATTTTCGTTCTCGACGAACCACGGGTGCAGGCCTACCATGGCGGTGACGTGGCGGCGCCGGCCTTCGGCCGCTTCATGGCCCGCGTCCTGCCGGGACTGGGTGCTGCGCCTCAACTGGACAGGAACGACCTGCCACAGATTCGCGTCAACCGCCCGTCCAGCGGCGGCGCCCGCTGGGCTTCCTACTCCAGCAGCAGCGCCCCCCCGTTGAATTACGGGCGGACGGTGGGCGGCGTGATGCCTGACCTCAGCGGTCGCAGCCTGCGCGAAGCGGTGAGAGTACTCACCTCTCTTGGAATCTCCCCCGCGCTGGTGGGCCAGGGACGCGTCCTGTCCCAGGAACCGCCGGCCGGATCTCCCCTGCCCTCCATGGAGGAAGGATGCCGTCTGTGGCTGGGTCGGCGCTAGCGGTCAGCATGGAGGCTGGGCTCGCACGCTTCAGCCACCTTGCCCGGATCGTCCCGGGATCCCGCCGCCTGGGTGGCGACGCGGAGATCCGCGGCATCGCCTATGACTCCCGCCGCCTGACGACCGGCGACCTGTTCGTGGCCATACCCGGATATGATCGGGACGGACGCGCCTATATCAACGAGGCCATAGCCCGTGGCGCCGCCGCCGTGGTCTCTGAAGCACCCACACCCCAGGTCGGGGTGCCGCGCCTGGAAGTCCCCGATGCGCGGGAGGCCCTGGCTCTCCTGGCCCGTGCCTGCCATGGCCAACCCGACGAAGAGCTGACCATGGTGGGGATCACCGGCACCAACGGCAAGACCACCACCGCCCTGCTGCTGGCGGCCGCCTGTGATGCCGCGGGCCTGCCCGCGGGCGTGGTGGGCACCCTGGGCGCCGGCAGCGGGGGCGTCTTTACCCCCGGCCGCCATACCACGCCGGAGGCACCGGATCTCTACACCGCTCTCAATAACATTCTCCACGCCGGCCGCAAGGCCGCGGTACTGGAAGTTTCCTCCCACGCGCTGGCTCTCAAGCGCGTGCACGGCATGAAGTTCGATGTCGCCGTGTTCACCAACCTGACTCGCGATCACCTCGACTTTCACAAAAATATGAACCAATACTTCGCCGCCAAGGCCCGTCTGTTCCTGGGCCTCCCGCCTCATGCGGCGATGGCCGTAAACCTCGACGACCCCTTTGGAACCCGCCTCTTATCTCCCTCCCGGACCCGGGTGGTGACCTACGGCCGCGCCACCCGGGCCGACGTACTTCCTCTGGAACTTGCAACCACCATCGACGGGCTGCGCCTCAAGCTGCGCACGCCCAAGGGTGACGTGGTTGTCGTGAGCGCCCTCCTGGGGCGCACCAATGTCGCCAACATCATGGCCGCCATGGCGGCCGCCTGTGCCCTGGACCTGAATCTTGAAGATGCCGCCGCCGGCATTCATGAGGTCAAGTCGATCCCCGGCCGCGCCGAGCGCATCAACGAAGGCCAGGAATTCATGGTGCTGGTGGACTATGCCCATACCGACGACGCCCTTATCCAGATTCTCGGTGCCGCCCGCGAACTTTCCGCCGGCCGGCTGCTGGTGGTATTCGGATGCGGCGGTGACCGGGACAACAGCAAGCGTGCTCTCATGGGGGCCGCCGCCGCGCGTCTGGCCGACATGGCGTTTCTCACTTCGGACAACCCGCGCAGCGAAGATCCGCTGGCCATCCTGGCGCAGGTGGAGACCGGCTTCCGCGGGCAGAATCCCGCCGTGGCACCGGTGATCGAACCCGATCGCACGGCGGCCATCCATGCCGCCATCGCGGCGGCGCAGCCCGGCGACGTGCTGGTCATCGCCGGCAAGGGTCACGAGACCCGGCAGATTCTCGCCGACCGAACTATCCCCTTCGATGATCGGGAAGTCGCCCGCCAGGCCCTGCGGGACCGCTTCGGGAAGGGCGCCTGACCATGGCGGTGCTGTCCCTGCAAGCCGTGGCCGCCGCCACGGGCGGAACCGTGTACTCAGGCGATCCCCACATGGAAGTGGATCGCTACGCCATCGACTCCCGTGCAATCCGGGGCGGCGAACTGTTCTTCGCCCTGGTGGGCGAGCGCAACGACGGGCACGATTATCTTGCCGACGTCTTTGCCGCCGGCGCCGCGGCGGCGGTGGTCTCTCGCCAGGATGCGGGCTCGTGTCCGGTCGTGCAGGTGGCCGATACCACCCGGGCATTGCGTGCCCTGGCCCGGAGAGTGCGCCGGGACTGGGGAGGCACGGTCATCGGCATCACCGGCTCGTGCGGCAAGACCACCACCAAGGAGATGCTGCGCCTGGTGCTGGCCGCCTCCCGTCCAGTGCTGGCCACCCGCGGCAATCTCAACAATCTCTATGGCCTGCCACTCATGCTCCTGGAGCTTCTGCCCAGCCATGAAACGGCAATCCTGGAGATGGGCATCAGCACGCCCGGCGAGATGGAACCGCTGGCCGACATTGCCGGCCCCGACGTGGCGGTGCTTCTCAACGTGGAGGCTGTGCACCTGGTTCATTTCTCCTCGCTGGATGAAATCGCCACCTCCAAGGCCGCTATTCTGGACGCCCTGCGTCCGGGAGGCACCTTCGTCTATAACGCCGACGACGCCCGCGTGGCTGCCCTGGTGGGGCGCCATGACGGCGACACCATGTCATTCGGGCTGAACGCAGCTGCCGATGTCTCCGCCGAACAGGTGGATGAAGGCCGGGGAGAGGGCATCCGGGCCCACATCCGCGCCGGCCGCGAGAGCGCCGACCTGAACCTGCCGGTGTCCGGCTGCCACAACCTGATGAACGCCCTGGCCGCCCTGGCCGCCGCACGCGTCGTGGGCGTCCCCCTGGCCGCGGGAGTCGCGGCCCTGGCCACCTTCACCCCGCCCCCCATGCGCGGAACCCGCAGCCGCCTGGCCGGTGACGTGACGGTCTGGGACGAGTCGTACAACTCCAACCCGGTGGCTCTGCGCGCGGTCCTGACCACCCTGGGGCGGGCCCGCACCCGGGGCCGCCGCGTGCTGGTCTGCGGCGACATGCTGGAACTGGGGCCCGCCGAGGAAAAAGCCCACCTGGCTCTGGCCCCCGACGTGGCCGCCGCCGGCGTGGACGTCTTCATCGCGGTAGGACCCCTGTCCGCCGGCCTGGCGCGGCGGCTGGCGCGAGAGCACGGCATGACCATTGCCACCTGCGCCGACGCCGGTGAAGCGGCAAGGCAGACCGTCGAACTCGTGCGCGATCATGATCTGATTGTCATCAAGGGCAGCCGCGGCATGGGCACCGAAAAGGTGGTGGCGGCTCTGGCCGCCGCCAGGGGTGGGGAGAACGCGTGATCTACCACCTCCTCTTTGCCCTCAGGGACGAGGTCTCGGCCTTCAATGTCTTTCGCTACCTGACCCTGCGCACGGCCCTGGCCACCCTCACGGCCCTGCTCCTCTCATTGATCCTGGGGCCGTTTGTCATCCGGCGCCTGGAGCAGCTGCAGGTCGGGCAGGTCACGCGCGAAGAGGGCCCGTCCCATCACGCGGTGAAGACCGGTACGCCCACCATGGGCGGCCTGCTCATCGTCACGGCGGTGGTTGTGCCGACTCTTCTGTGGGCCGAACCCACCAACATGTTCATCTGGCTCGCCACGGCCTCCTGCCTGGCATTTGCCGTGATCGGATTCCTGGACGATTACATCAAGGTGGTCCGCCGCCGCAACCAGGGCCTCAGCGCCCGCCACAAGTTCCTGCTGCAGGTGGTGGCCGCCGGCGCCGTGGGCGTGGCGCTGGTATTGATGTCAGGTAGCGATCAGTTCTCCACCGATCTGGCCTTCCCGTTCTTCAAGAACCTGCGGCCGGATCTCGGCTGGCTGTTCGTCGGCATGGTGATCCTGGTGATCGTCGGCTCGGCCAACGCCGTGAACCTCACCGACGGGCTGGACGGCCTGGCCATCGGCTCGGTGGGCATTGCCTCCGGCACCTTCGCCATCCTCTGTTATGCCGCCGGCAACATCCGTATCGCCGAGTACCTGGCCATCCCCTACATCCGTGGCGCGGGCGAGTTGACCATCCTGTGCGGCTCCCTGGTGGGCGCCTCCCTGGGGTTCCTCTGGTACAACTGCCATCCGGCGCAGGTTTTCATGGGTGATATCGGTTCCATGGCCCTGGGAGGCACCATCGGCACCCTGGCGGTCCTCACCAAGCAGGAGTTTGTCCTCATCCTGGTGGGCGGTCTGTTCGTGGTGGAGGCACTGTCGGTGATTCTCCAGGTCGGCTCATACCGTTTGCGGGGCCGGCGCATCTTTCGCATGGCACCCATTCATCATCATTTTGAATTATCCGGCTGGCCCGAGTCCAAGGTGATCATCCGCTTCTGGATCGTGGCGGTGATCTTTGCCCTCATGTCTCTGGCCACCCTGAAGCTCAGGTAGCAGGAGTGATCGACGCCACCATGACCAGGCCCATCTCCCGCACAGGAACGAGTTTCCTGGCCGATCTGGATTGGGTCGTGGTGGCAGGGCTGGGCCTTTCAGGGCGTGGTGCCGCCGCCCTGCTGGCCTACCGGGGCGTGCCGTTCAGCGTGGTGGATGCCCGCGCCGCCGATCTGGCCCAGGACGCCCGCCACGACCTGCCGGCAGGCACCAGGATGATTGCCCAGGACGCCGCCGCCGCACACGTGGCCGCTGCCAACCTGGTTGTGGTCTCGCCGGGAATCGACCTGCGCCGCCCGCCCTGGTCAACTGCCGTTGCGCGCGGTGTGCCGTTCATGAGCGAACTGGAACTGGCCTGGCGATTTGTCACCTCCCCCCTGCTGGCCATCACCGGCTCCAACGGCAAGAGCACCGTCACCGCCATGGTGGGCCGGCTTCTGGCCGCCGCCGGAGTCGACGCCCGCGTCTGCGGCAATATCGGCACACCTCTTTCCGTCGCCGTGGCCGGGCAACGGCAGGACACCGTCTTCGTGGTGGAAGTGTCGTCGTTCCAGCTTGAAACAGTGCATGGCTTCCGGCCCGACGTGGCCATGCTGCTCAATGTCACGCCGGACCATCAGAACCGCTACGACCATCACGCCGCCTACCTGGCGGCCAAGGAAAAGATCTTCTCCCGCCAGGGTGAGGGTGACTGGGCCATTCTGGACCTGGACGACGCCGCTGCCGCGGCCGTGGCGGAACGGCTGAGCCTGCGCCGGTCAGGTCCCGCGCTTCTGCCGGTCAGCCTGAGGCACGCTCCGGCAGACGGTGCCGACGGCGCCTGGCTGGAAGGCGACACCCTGGTCATCCGGCACGACGGCAGAACCCGCCGCCTGCTGCAGCGGGATGAGCTGACCCTGGCGGGATCCCATAACGTGACCAACGCCCTGGCGGCGGCTCTCATGGTGGCAGCCGCGGGCCGGGAACCGGATTCCCGGGCCCTGGCGACGTTTCCGCCTCTGCCCCATCGCCTGGAGACGGTGGCGCGACACGACGGCGTCCGCTACGTCAACGACTCCAAGGCCACCAACGTGGAAAGCGCGCGCGCGGCGCTGCGCGCCTTCGACCGCGGACGTGTCCTGGTGATTCTCGGCGGGCACGACAAGGGTGGAAACTTCGCCTCCCTGGTGCCGGACCTCAGGCAACAGGCCCGCGCCGTTTACGCCATGGGCGAAGCCGGTCCGGCCATCGCCGAGGCGCTGCGCCCCGGCCTGCCCGCCGAGTTGCCCGTGGACGTGGTTCCGGATCTGGCCGCCGCCGTGACGGCCGCCACCGCCGCGGCCACGGCGGGTGACGTGATCCTGCTGGCGCCGGCCTGCGCGTCGTTCGATGCCTACAGCGATTTCAGCGCCCGGGGAGAGCACTTCCGCCGCCTTGCCGGCTCCCGGCCCGAGGAGGACCGCCATGGCGCGTAAGCTCACCATGGATCGCTGGATGGTGGGCGTCGTCCTGCTGTTGACCCTCTTCGGCCTGGTGATGGTCTATTCATCGTCGGCCATGCTGGCCCTGTCACGGACCGATGGCAGCACCCACTACCTGCTCAAGCAGATGCTGGCGGCCGCCCTGGGCCTGGGGCTCTTCTACCTGGCGACCCGCTTCGACTATCGCCACCTGCGCCACCAGGCGGTGATCTGGCTGGCCATGACTCTCTGCCTCATGCTTCTGGCGGCGGTGCTGGTGGCCGGTTCACGCTGGCTCAACCTCGGCGGCTTCTCCTTCCAGCCGTCGGAGCTGACCAAGCTGGTGCTGCTCATCTACCTGGCCGATTACCTGGTGCGCAAGAGAGAGAAGGTTCGCGATCTGCGTGGCTTCCTGCTGCCGTGCCTGGGAGTGCTGCTGGCTTTCTGCGCTCTCATCGTCATGACTCCCGATCTGGGCACCACCGTCACCATCATGCTCATCGCTCTTTGTCTGTTCTTCATGGCCGGCGTGCCCAAGCGCTACCTGGCCGCAATATCGGCCCTGGGTGCACTGGCAGTGCTTGCCCTGGCCTGGATATCGCCTTACCGCTGGGCCCGTCTCATCAGCTTTCTCGATCCGGAACGGGATCCCCAGGGTGCGAGCTATCAAGCCATCCAGTCCCTCACCGCCGTGGGCGCCGGCGGCGTGGCGGGGGCCGGACTGGGCAAGTCCGGTCAGAAGCTCTTCTTCCTGCCCGAGGCCCACACCGATTTCATCTACGCGGTCATCGGCGAGGAACTGGGCCTCATCGGCTGCCTGCTGCTGGTGACTGCCTTCCTGGTTCTCCTGTGGCGCGGCACACGCATCGCGTTGCGCGCGCCGGAACCGTTCGGTACCTATCTGGCGGCCGGCATCACTCTGTCCCTGGTGCTGCAGGCGTTCATCAACATGGGTGTCGTGCTGACCCTGCTGCCCACCAAGGGTCTGACCCTGCCGTTCATCTCCTACGGCGGCTCATCCCTGATGGTGAGCCTCCTGGCGGCGGGCCTGGCCCTCAACGTTTCCCAGCATGGGACCTGATGGAGATGCCGGCGCCGTGGATTACCCATCCATCATTCTGGCCGGTGGCGGCACCGGCGGACCTATCTATCCGGCCCTGGCGGTGGCAGGCGAGCTGCGAAACCGGCGGCCTGATCTGCCGTTGCTCTTCGTCGGCACCCGCACCGGGCTGGAGGCACGCCTTGTTCCCGCGGCCGGGTTCCCTCTCCGCTTCATCAATTCCGCCGGCATCGCCGGCAAGTCCTGGCCGGTTCGCCTGGTCAACTCTCTGCGCATTCCCTGGAGCATGCTTCAGTCGGTGGGCATCGTGATGGGCCATCGTGCCGGAGTGGTGGTGGGCGTGGGCGGCTATGCCTCGGGACCGGTGGTGCTGGCCGGGAGCCTGTTGCGGCGGCCGACCCTGATCATGGAACAGAACGCCGTGGCCGGATCCACCAACCGGATTCTGGCGCCCCTGGTGGACCAGGTGGCCGTGACCTACCCCGAGACGGCCACCCGGCTCAAGGGCCGCTGCCGGGTGACCGGCAATCCGGTGCGCGCCGGCTTCACCGCCCTGCCGGACCGGCGTGTGGCCGGCCGGCCGCGCCTGCTGATCTTCGGTGGCAGCCGCGGCGCCCGTGGCCTCAACGATGCCGTCATGGATGCCCTGCCGGCCCTGGCCGGCGCCGAGAACCTGCGCATCCGCCACCAGACCGGCTCGGCGGATCTGGAACGGGTACGCGCCGCCTACAGCCACACATCGCTGGACGCCGAGGTGATCCCCTATATCGAAGACATGGCTGGCGCCTACGCCGAGGCCGACCTGGTGGTCTGCCGCGCCGGCGCGACGACCATCGCCGAGCTGTCGGCGGCGGGCAGGGCAGCGGTCCTGGTGCCGTTCCCCGGCGCCACCGGCGGCCACCAGGAAGAGAATGGACGTGCCCTGGCCGGCGCCGGCGCCGCCGTGTTGCTGCGCGAGGATGAAACAGGCAGCGGCCGCCTGGCCCAGGTGGTGATTGCCCTTCTCTCTGACGCTCCCCGCCGCCACGACATGGAGGAAGCCGCGGTCAGTCTGGGCGCGCCGGGGGCCGCCACCACCGTGGCCGACATGATCCTGGAGCTTTACGACCGCCGCTGGCGGCGCCGGGCCGCAGGCAACGGGAAGCCCGCATGAGATTCGGCCGCGCCCGTCATCTGCACCTGGTCGGCATCGGCGGCTCCGGCATGTCCGGGATCGCCGAAGTACTTCTCAACCTGCGCTACACCGTCACCGGTTCGGATATGGCCGAGGGTGAAGCTGTCGACCACCTGCGCAGCCTGGGCGGAACCATTTACCTCGGTCACGCCGCCGATCATGTCGCGGGCGCCGATGTGGTGGTCATCTCCACCGCCATCCGTCCCGACAATCCTGAAGTGATCGAGGCCCGGCGACAGGGCATCCCCGTGATTCCCCGGGCCGAGATGCTGGGCGAGTTGATGCGCATGAAATCGGGCATCGCCGTGGCCGGGACCCACGGCAAGACGTCGGTGACCTCCATGGTGGCGCAGGTCCTGCACCTGGCCGGCCTGGATCCCACCATTGTCATCGGTGGCCGCCTGGGAATTCTCGGATCGTCCGCCAAGCTGGGCCGCGGCGATCTCATGGTGACCGAGGCCGACGAATCGGACGGCTCGTTTCTCATGCTGCGTCCCAAGATCGGGATCATCACCAACATCGATCGCGAACACCTGGATTACTACGGCAGCCTGGAAGCCCTGGTGGACGCATTCACCACCTTTGCCAACACTGTGCCGTTCTACGGCCAGGTCATCGCTTGCAGCGACTGCGCCACGGTGCGGGAAATGTTGCCGCGCCTCACCCGGCGAGTGGTCACCTACGGCCTGGGAGAGGACGTGGACCTGCGCGCCACCGACCTGGAATTTACGGGGCCGAGCAGCCGCTTCCGGGTGCATACCCGCGCCGGCGAACTGGGCCAGGTGGAGATCCGCTCCCCGGGCCGCCACCAGGTGGTGAACGCCCTGGCAGCGGTGGCGGCGGGGCTGGATTGCGACGTGCCGTTCGCCGCCATCGCCGACGCCCTGGGCTCCTTCGCCGGCGCCGACCGCCGTTTTCAGATCAAGGGCGAAGCCAACGGGATCCTGGTGGTGGACGACTACGGCCACCATCCCACCGAGATCATCGCCACTCTCGCCGCCGCCCGGGGCGGCTGGCCACGGCGCATCATCGCCGTATTTCAGCCACACCGCTTCACCCGGGTGCGGGATCTCATGCTCGATTTCGCCCGCGCGTTCGACCATGCCGCCATTGTGGTGGTCACCGATATCTATGCGGCCGGCGAACAACCGATTCCCGGCATCACCGCCGAGGCCATGGCCGTAGCACTGCGTGATGCCGGCCACCCGGATGTGCGCCTGGTGCCGGACCTGGAACAGGTCCCCGGCACCCTTGAGGAGATCGCCCGGGAGGGAGACCTGGTGCTCACCCTGGGCGCCGGTTCCGTGACCCGGACAGGAAATATCTTCCTGGAACGCCTCAGGCAGGGGGCCGAAGTATGAAGCGCCCGCCCGCCCTGAAGCAGCAGAATCCCGGCGGCCGGGAGCCGTTCCGGCGCCCGCGAAACCATCACCTGCGCCGCAGCCGACGGCGCAAGATCCTGCGCCGCAGCGTCTGGAGCCTGGGCTTCATGACCCTGGCCCTGGGCCTGACCGCCTGGGTCGGCGTTTCCGGCTGGCGCTGGATGAACACCACGCCGCTGTTCGCCATCGACCATATCCTGGTGGAAGGTCTTGGCCGTGGCGACCCTGACGACCTGCAGGTCCGGCTGGCTTCCTGGTTGGGGTGCAACCTTTTGGCCGCGGATCTGGAACAAGTCCGGCGACAGGCTCTTGCGGCACCATGGGTGCACGACGCCTCGGTGCGCCGCATCCTGCCCGACACCCTTGCGCTGCGTCTCACCGAGAAGCAGCCGGCCGCCATGGCGGTGCTGGCAGGCCATCTGAGCCTGGTGGATCGCGAGGGCCGGCTCATCGTGCCCTGGGATCAAAGGCTCACCGGTGTGGATCTTCCCCTTCTCACCGGCCTGGATGCCTGGGACGAGGTGGCCCGGCCGGAGCAGACGCGCGCCGGCCTCAAGATCATGGCCCGGCTCATGAAATACGACATGGAACTGATGGACGGACTTTCTGAAATCGATCTTTCCCGTGGCGACCGTGTGACGATCCGGCTGAATTCCGAGCCGGCCCCTCTCTACCTGAGCCGCGAGAACGTCATTATCAACCTGGATCACTACCTCGCTATCCGCGATGACATCCACGGCCGGGTGGCAGCCGTGCAGGCCATCGACCTGCGCTGGCGCGGGCGGGTGGTGGTGATCCCCGAAAGCGAACAGATCGCGGGGAACAGACGCAACGATGGCTAGCGCGAGGGCAGAGCTGGCGGCAATCGATATCGGCACGACCAAGGTGACGGTGGCCGTGGGCAGTATGGGCGACAACGGCAAACCCAGGCTTATCGGCATCGGCACTCATCCGTGCAAGGGGATGCGCAAGGGTGTGCTGGTGAATCTGGAAGCGGCCCAGAAGTCGCTCAAGGCAGCGGTGCTGGAAGCCGAGGCCATGTCCGAAACGGAGATCGACACGGCCTTCGTATCGGTGGCGGGAGCCCACATCCGCTCCTTCAACAGTCGCGGCAGCGTTGCCGTGAAGGGACGTGACGGTGAGGTCTCCGAGGAAGACATGGAGAGGGTCCTGGAGGCGGCCCGAGCCGTGTCCCTCCCCCAGGACCGCGAGATCCTGCACGTCCTGCCCCAGGAATACGTGGTGGACGGTCAGCCGGGTATCGACCAGCCCCTGGGCATGACAGCCCGGCGGATCATGGCAAGCGTTCACCTGGTGACCGGCGCGGCCACCACGGTGCAAAATGTCATCACCTGCATCAACCGCACCGGAATCGAAGTCGCAGAGGTGGTCCTGGGACAACTGGCCTCGGCGGAATCGGTCCTCACCGACGATGAACGCCAGCTTGGTTGTCTCCTCATCGACATCGGCGGCGGCACCACCGACGTGGCGGTCTTCGAGAAGAAGGCCATCTGGCACACCTCGGTGCTGCCTGCAGGCGGCGATAACTTCACCAATGA
>JAPUKF010000246.1 GCA_027295805.1 Acidobacteriota bacterium
CCAGGGGCAGGATCTTGTCCAGGTCTTTTTCTTCAACTTGACCACCGCTCAGTTGCTGGAAGAGAGGGAGGAACTTCTCCATGACAGGGGGGATATTCTCCTCGAGTTCGGTCAGGGCCTGGCGGTTTCGGCCCTCCACAAAAGCGCGCAGGAGATCTCGGACTCCCTGGTCATCGCGTCGCAGCCGCAACTCTGCATAGAAAGCCGTGCGCTCATGGACCAGGCGCCGGCCTTCCAGTTCGGGGCCCGGGGTCTTGATCCACGAGACAAAGAAGACCACGGCCAGAATGACCGCAAGGACCATGATGGCGATGGCCACCAGGCAGCCCACCAGGATTTTCTTGCCGCGCGTCATGGACAGAAAATGACCTCGTGACGCAGGATATCAACCCGGGAAGCCCTCCGCACAACCCGCGAGCCGGGCGCGCATGCTAACGTGAATGCCCCGTGAACAGCCCATTTCATTCTCCGCCGCATGGCCGCCCGCGCATCAGTTTCGGAACCGGCCCGCTGACTCCTGGAATCAAGGGCATCATCTTCACCTGTGCCGGTGTCTTTGTCCTGCAAGCACTGGTGCCGGGGAACTGGCTGGAATCTTATCTGGGTCTTTCCTCCAGGGGACTTCTGGGGCGCTACTTTCTCTGGCAGCCGGTGACCTATCTGTTTCTCCATAGCACCGGCAACCTCTTTCATCTTGTCTTCAATATGCTCATGCTGTGGATGTTCGGGGGTGAGCTGGAACGCCGCTGGGGAACCCAGAGTTTCCTTCAGTATTATTTTCTCTGCGGCGTCGGCGCGGGCCTGATCAGTGTCGCCGCGGATGTTCTCTCCGGGCTGCTCCGGAGTGGTGAAGGGGCGATTCTCTCGCCCATTCCCACCATCGGAGCCTCAGGGGCTGTCTACGGCCTTCTGGCGGCCCAGGCCATCCTCTTCCCCAACCGTATCCTGCTGGTTTTTCTCATCTTTCCCATGCGCATGCGGGTCGCTGTTTTTCTCATGGCGGCCATTACCCTCTGGGTTGCCATAGGCTCCGCCAACTCCAGCGCCGGCACGGCCATCAATCATGTGGCGCATCTGGGGGGCATGGCCATAGGCTGGGCCTATCTCCATAAGGCCTGGAATCCCATGCGTCTATGGCGCAACTGGCGCTGGCAGCAGAAGCGAAAACGCTACCACGTTGTGAGCGACATCAAAGATGACGATCACGACCGCTATCACTAGTGCTTCCGCGGGACGGGTCCTAGTCGGTCGGGCAGGAGCTGTCGCTGGTACCCATGCCAAAGGACTTGCTGAAAAAGCGGCTTGCGTCGGTCAGCAGAGTAGGCTGCAGGCGCAGAGACCCTTCCGACATCCAGACAATGTCCAGACTGATGGCTCCGAATGAGAATGTCGTGGTGACCTGATTCTCAGGGCACCATGCCTCGCCATCGATCGGCAGCACGTAATCCTCGGAAGAAGAGGACCCATTGGACTTCCGGTCCGGCACATCCCGGCCACCCGGCCAGGCCGGGGCGAAGGATGCCAGCAGTGCGGCACTGAGCACCAGGGCAGGCAACTTTTGTTTCCAGTTTCTCATCAGCTGATCCTCGTATGGGTCGTTCCGTTTCCCCTCAGTGAAACGTCAGCAGGTCAGATACGTTGAACAATCCAAGAAACTCGCGCAGGTGCGGGACGTCGGGGAAGAGAGTTTGCAGGCGGGTGAACCAGCGATCTCTCTCCTCGTCATGACCCTCCTGCGCGGCAAGCTCACCCAGAATATAGAAGCAATTCTGGAGGATGTCCCGGTAATTCAGTTTCTCGGCAAGAGCCAGGGCGGCGAGCGCATTTCGACGCGAGGGACCTGCATGCCCCAGGCCAAGGAGGGCATGGGCCAGATCCTGGCGGCATTCCGCTTCGGTGCGCAGGTCGTGGACCTGGCGGGCACAGGCCAGAGCCCGGGCCAGATAGGGCAGGCCTTCTCGTATTCTCTTCTGGAGCGTCAGGCAGTAGCCGAGATTATCCAGCACGATGGCCAGAGCAAAACGATGGTCTCCGGGCTGACTCTCCCATATGGCCAGGGCCCGCCGGTATTCATCCTGCGCTGCCCCCAGTCCACCCCGGTTCAACTCGATATTGCCGAGAAGGTTGTGGCAGCGGGCACGCCAGATGGCATCACCCAGGTCGTTGGCCTTTTCAACGGCCGAATTGGCGAAGAAATGGGCTCGCCCCAGGCGCTTCTGGCGGCGCAGGCTGGAGGCCAGGTAGAAGGCCGCCCGGCAAATGGTCTCATCGTCGGTGCTGGCAAGCACCACCTCGCGAAGACCTTTCTCTGCCTCGGCGAGCGCGCCAAGTTCCAGGAGCACCATGCTGTGGTTGGTTGTCGCCTGATGGAACAGGGATGAACTTCCCGAATGGTTCGCCACCAGGAGAGCCCTGCGGGCGAGCACGCCGGCCCGATCCAGACGGCCGTGGTGCACAGCTTCGCGGCATTGACGCTGCAGGGTGTGATACGCCTCGATGCGGCGGTCAGAGGCGGTTGTCATGAGTCCTGCTGTTTCGAGTCGCCCGGCAAGAGGGCGAACTGATCCCGCTGAGGGTCCTCGGCCGGTTCGTTGCAAAGGAAGCGGGCGAAGTCCAGGAGTTGATGACGTCCCTCTCGTCCGAGCCGCCTGAAGCGCTGAATCAGACCTGATTCTTCAGGAATCAGGTTGGCAGGCACCTCCTCCTGAAAGAATTCGGAGAAGGTGATCTTGCATTCGCTCAGGATCTTGACCAGGGTTTCCAAGCCGACACGATACTGCCCATTCTCCATGCGGCAGAGATCGGACTGCTGGATGCCGATGCGCGCGGCCAGGTCGCTCTGAGTGAGATTCCTCGCCTTGCGCAGATCTCGCAACTTCCGTCCGACATCGTCGCGGATGGCTGGTCTCCCTTTAAGCTGTGACGCCGTGCTCATCGCAGCCTCCGGAATGCGAAGAGTTCAGTTCCTGTACAAACACCCCAAGTGGTTGATTAAGATGAAGTTCTGGGAGCTAGACCGGCTGGGGAAAGGACGTCTCATGTTGCAGTCGCAATAAGACTTGACATGTTTGCTGCGCGAACATAATATGCCGAAGAGGGGCAGGCGATAATGAGATCTGAACAGTTCATGATGACTCAAGTCGAGACTGGACAGATTGAACGGCTTTTCGAAGGCCTGTGTTTCTCGATTTGTTCCTTGAAAGGGGCACGATAAATGAGCCGGTTTGAGGGTGTCTGGCGGGTAAACACCACCCTTGAATCGTTTGAATCTACTCTTGCCCTGGGTATAAGTCAAGCAAAAAAGAGTGTTCTTGCTCTGGGGATCGTCATCCGCCATGTCTGGAATCACCGCCGAATAACACCGGGAGTACTTCATGGCTCGCTTTTCTGGCTCGTCGGACCGAAATCCGACACTGTCGCGATATTTTTCTGAGATTCGCAATTACCCCATCCTGACGAGGGAAGAGGAGATGGGGCTGGGTAAGCGGATCGAGAAGGGACACCGCCAACCCCGGAACAAGCTCGTCGAATCCAACCTCAGCTTCGTCGTCAAGGTGGCCAGCGAATACCGCCACCTGGGTATCCCGTTCGAGGATCTCCTCAACGAGGGCAACATCGGCCTCATCGAAGCCGCCCATCGCTATGATCACCGCAAGGGCACCAAATTCATCACCTATGCCATCTGGTGGATCCGCAAGTCGATCCTGAAAGCTCTCTCCGAGCAATCCAATCTGGTGCGTGTTCCCAATTACCAGATGAAGAAGGTCAGGGCGGTGCGCAACACCGAAAAAGCGCTGCGCGGGTCGCTGGGCCGGGCCCCGGGCCGCGATGAGATCTCCACGGAGCTGGAGAGCACCGTCGCCAAAGTCGACCAGATTCTGCAATTCAATCTCAAGGAAATTTCCATCGATGCCCGGGTTGGCCGTGAGCGGGACACACCCCTCTCAGATTATCTGGTGGACGACTCGGTGAGCAGTCCGGAAGATTCCCTCATCACAAAGGAAAACAAGAGCCTCATCCGCAATGCGCTCTCCGTGCTCAACGGGCAGGAGCAGCACGTTATCGTGCAGCGGTATGGGTTCGGGACCGGCAAAACCCGGACTCTCAAGGAGATTGGCGCCGACATGGGAATCTCCCGAGAACGGGTACGCCAGATCGAGGTCCAGGCCAAAGAACGCCTGCGGCGCTATCTGGGCAGAAACAAGGCGGCCCTGGCACCCACCCGCCGGGAGGGTGTCGTTCCCGAGAAGCGCGGTGGCGCACGCCTGAGCCTGCTGGAGCACTGAGCTCCCTGACATTCCCGCCAGTCGAGGGCCCGTCTCAGACGGGCCCTTTTTCTTGACCTGGGAGAGGCTCGCGGCCTAGACTCGCTTCCCATGGCCGGCGATGCTTCTGAGTTGGGCCCTTCTCTCCAGCCGGGCGGTTCGGCATGGGATGGGGCGGAAGAATTGACCCGTCTCATGGAGTCCTGCCGGAGCATCGCGGGCGCCGCCAACCCGGATGCATTCAATCAACGCATGGGGCTGGCCATGGAGCAACTTTTCACCTGGTCAGCTTTCGTCGTCATCCCCGGTGATGGCGGGATGGAGTCCCTCGACGTGCAGGGAGGGCGGCGGCTGGGCGCTCAGGGACGTCACTTCTTCGCGGAGGAGATCCGCCAGAGCAGCCGCGCGGAGAGCGTGACCTTGCCCCACCTGCGCTGGCAGGCGGAGCCTGCGACCGGGGCTGATGCACGAGGGGCACCCTCTCTGATCTTTCCCTTCACCGGCCGCGGCGGGCGGCGGGGCCTGCTGGCGGTGTTGCCTGCGGACGGCGTGGTGCCTGACGCTGGTGCCCGGCGGCTGGTGGCCAGCCTGGCTCAACAGGCTGGAGTGTGGTGGGAAAGATGGCGCCACGGCGAAGAGGACCGGAGGACGGCCCGCGACGCCCTGCTGGAGCAGCTTCCGTGTGGCGTGATCCTGCTGGATGAGGGCGGCCGTGTGGCGGCACTGAATGGCGTGGCCGGGCGTCTGCTGGCGCAGCTGAGTGGGCCGGAACCAGCGGCAGGAAGAAGCATGGAGCAGCTGGGTTTGCCGCTGGGATCCCTGCCCCGGAACACGGAAGTGGAATTCAGTGGTTGCAGGGATCAGCGGCGCTATACCTTGCGCTGGGATGCACTGCCGGGCACCGGCGAGAGCATCTCCGTCGTGCTCAGCGATGTGACCGCTGAGCGGGGCGCCCGGGAACAGGCCATGCAAGCCGAGAAGATGTCGGTCATCGGCGAGATGCTTTCAGGAGTGGCCCATGAGCTCAATAATCCGCTGGCATCGGTCCTCGGTTTTTCTCAGCTTCTCCTGAGCCAGTGTACCGATGAACGGCAGCACGAGCGTCTCAGCCTGGTGGTGGCGGAAGCCCAGCGTGCCCGCCGTGTTGTGACCAACCTTCTGGACGTGGCCAGGGTGCGCCCGCCTGAGCGTGTTGCCGTATCCCTGGATGAACTGGTGACCTCTATCCTGGCTCTGTTCGCGTATCCGTTCCGGGTGGATGACATCGAGGTGGAGTGGCACCCGGCGCCGAATCTGCCGCCGGTGTCAGGGGACCGCGCGCGGCTGCAACAGGTCATGGTGAACCTGGTGAGCAACGCTCATCACGCCCTCAGGCACTGCGACAAGCCACGCCGCCTGATTGTGCGGGCCGATGAGGCGGCAGGAAGGGTCCGCCTGCAGGTGAGCGACAACGGAGGGGGTATTCCCGAGAGCCATCTGGATCGCATCTTCACCCCTTTCTTCACCACCAAGGCCGTGGGAGCCGGCACCGGCCTGGGTCTTGCCATCTGCGCGCGCATTGCCGAGGAGCATGGCGGCACGATTCACGTGCGCTCCCAGGTGGGGGAAGGGGCCACGTTCCTCCTGGATCTTCCTGCCTGCCGGATACCGGCCCCCCGGCAGGTCAAGCCGGGCGCCCCGCCGGTGGAGGTCGCCGGCCTGCGACGCCTCCTGGTGGTGGACGATGAAGATGCTTTCCGCCAGTTGCTGCAGGAGGCCTTATCGGAGCATGGGACGGAGGTTGTGACTGCGGCGGATGGTGCGGCGGCGCTGGAGGAAATGGCCGCGGGATCTTTCGACGCGGTGGTCTCCGACCTGCGCATGCCGGGCATGAACGGCATGGAGTTCCACGAGCAGGTGAAGCAGCGCTGGCCCGCCATGGCACGGCGTTTCGTGTTCATCACCGGCGATGTCATGGATGCGGATGTGCGCGCCTTCCTGGAGAGTTGCGGCGCACCGCACCTGCCCAAGCCGTTCGGGTTGCAGGAATTGACCGACACGCTGGCGAGAGTCGCCCTGGCGGGGCATGAGGGCACGGGAGCTGTGTTAGACTTCCCCGAGGGAAATCCCGGTGAAACTGCGACGTGAATTGATCGAACGGATCGCTGCTCACATGGCCATCACTCTGGATGAGGAGGGTCTTAGCAGCGGCTGTGAGCGCCCGATCCTGGCCCAGAGGATCGGTGCAGCCATCACGGCGGATCTCCGGATGGAGGAGAAACTCAACGATGAAGTCCGCGAGCTTCTCGCCCAGCATGCTGACCAGATCGGCAAGGCCAACGTGGAGTATCACGAACTGTTCAAACGGCTCAAGGCGAAGTTGGTGCGTGAGCGCAATCTCATCCTTTAAGAGAAGGCAATGGACGCAGGCAAGCTGAGTTCCGAGAAAATGATGCACCTTTCCCACGTCATCCTGCATGGCCTGGAGGAGACTCCAGGTCTCACTCTCAACCTGCCGGCCAACGAGGTCCGCAAGCGCCTCCTGGCTATTCTCCGGGAGGAGATGCTGCGCGATCTGCAGATCGAAAACCGGGCCCGGCGAAAAATAACCAGCCAGCGCCGCAACATCCCCGAGGGCAGCCCCGAGTGGGATATCCTCTTCCGCAAGTACTACGAGGAAGAGTTGTCCGCCCGGCGCCGTTCCTGACCTCCCTGGCGGCGGGCGCATCCACCGGCCATGATTCATCGCATCGTCGGCACAGCCGGCCATATCGATCACGGCAAGACGGCCCTGGTCCGCGCCCTCACCGGGGTGGAAACGGACCGGCTCCAGGAAGAGAAGGAACGTGGTATCACCATCGATCTGGGCTTCGCGCCCCTGGATCTGGGCCGGGGGCAGGCCGTGGGCATGGTTGACGTGCCAGGACACGAGCGGTTCGTGCGCAACATGCTGGCCGGAGCCGGTGGAATCGACGTCGTCATGCTGGTGGTCGCGGCCGATGAATCGGTGAAGCCCCAGACGCGGGAACATTTCCATATCTGCCGGCTCCTGGGTGTGCAGGCCGGTGTGATTGCCCTGACCAAGATCGATGTGGCGGAGCCGGACCTGCTGGAGATCGTCCAGGAGGAGGTCAAGGACCTGGTGAACGGAACCTTTCTCCAGGATGCGGAAATGGTGCCGTGCTCGGCGCTGACAGGCGAGGGTGTTGAAGAGGTGCGTATGGCCCTGGCCCGCTGCCTGGAGGCTCTGCCGCCGCCGCGCCGACCTGACTTTGTGCGCCTGCCGGTGGACAGGGCTTTTACCATGAGAGGATTCGGCACGGTGATCACCGGCACCATGCTGTCCGGACGGTTGACGCCTGGCAGCGAGTTGATTCTCTGGCCGGACGAGGAGCGTCTGCGAGTGCGGCGGGTGGAAATCCACGGCCGCGAAGTTGAGGAGGCGGAAGCGGGGCAACGCACTGCTCTCAACCTGGCGTCCTCGGCGCGCCGGACGCCGGCCAGGGGAGACTTGCTGGCCACTCCGGGCCGGCTGCAGGCAGGGCGGTTGCTGGATGTCCGCCTGGATCTCCTCGCATCGTGCCGCGACGGGCTCAAGGACCAGAGCCGCATCCGCTTCCACATGGGGACGGCCGTCGTGGAGGCCAGGGTGCGCCTGCTGGGTCGGGAGCCGGTCCTTGGCGCCGGCACATCAGGCATGGCCCAGATTTCCCTGGCCAGTCCCCTGGCGGCCACCCCGGGGGATCGCTTCATCGTGCGGCGCCCGTCTCCGGCCCTGACCCTGGGTGGAGGCCATGTCGTGGACCCGAGTCCACGGCGACACCGGCGCCGGAATCTGGAACTGGGGGACCGGCTGGATGAGCTGGATCGGGCGGCAGGGGGGCGGCGCCTGATGCACCTCCTGGAGGAGGCGGCGGAAGCCGGCCTGACCCGCGGTGCTCTCGTCATTCGCACCGGCCTCTCGCCGGAAGTTGTGGACAAGGAACTGGGGTCGCTGGCAGCCAAGGATGCTGTTGTCCTGGACCAGGGCGCGGAAGGCTGGGTCCTGGCAGCCGCAGGTGCCCGCCAGGTCTCCCAGGCCATCCTGCAGGTCCTGGCGGACTTTCATCAGGCGAGCCCCCTCTCGCCGGGTATCTCCCTGGAAGAGCTGCGCCGGCGCGGAGCGCCACGTACTCCCGCCTCTTTGACGGAACAGGTTCTCACGCGCCTGCAATCCTCCGGCAAGATACGGGTGGAAGGGCGGCGGGCCGCTCTTGCTGCCCATGAGGTCCAGCTGGATGCCGCCGAGGAGGCCATGCTGGAGGAAGTGGTGGAAGCGGCCCGCCAGGCCGGTCTGGATCCGCCGGATCCCCTGGTTCTCCTGGCGGCCAGAAATGTGGATCCCAGGCGAGCGGAGGCGCTGGTCATGGTCCTGCGGGAGCGGGCTACATTGTTGCGCATCAGCGACGGTCTCCTTGTCCATCACCTGGTCTATGAGGATCTCAAGAGCCTGCTCGCCAGGCGCCGGGAGGAAGACCCGCTCTTCGATGTGTCCTGGTTCAAGGAGGCCACAGGTACCAGCCGCCGCATAGCCATCCCCCTCCTCGAGTATCTGGATGCGGATCGTGTGACGACCCGGCGTGGCAACCAGCGCTACATCATGGCCCCCACTGGCGCGGCAACATGATCTCCGAGCACCGACTCGAGGAAATCCGGGCCCAGCAGGCGGCCGTGCGATCGCTGCGCCGCCAGATCGGCATGGTGGACAAGAACGCACGGCGCACCTACATCCGTGATTTCACCCGGGATTACGCAACCTTCCAGGAACCTGCGTCCTACGACGATCTGGTCGTGCGAGGGTTTCGTTCCGATATCATTTTCGTGGGTGACTACCACGCCCTCCCGGCCTGCCAGCAGTTCTGTGCCCGCTATCTGGAAGACATGATCCAGAGGTCATCGGGAGTGGTTCTGGCCATGGAAATGATCTATGGCCGGCAGCAACGCATCCTCGATGAATGGCTGGCCCACGGCATGGATGATGACGAATTCCTCAGGCGGCTGCGCTATGACCAGGAGTGGGGCTACGACTGGGACGCTTATGGCCAGGTTCTGGAGGTTGCCCGCAAGGCCGGAATACCGGTGGTGGCCATGGACTGTGAACCGCGCACCGGATTTCGCAGAATTCGACGCCGGGATGCTTATGCGGCGGAGCGCCTCGCCGATCAATTCCTGCGGGATCCCGGGTCCAAGATTGTCGTCCTGGTGGGTGAATCCCATCTGGCCCGCAACCACCTGCCCTCCCGGTTGACGCGAGCCCTGGCGAGTCGGCAGCTTGAAAAACGTTCCCTTGTGATCGTGCAGAATGTGGATGCTCTTTACTGGCAGCGCAGCCAGGACGGTCTGGATGACGTGGATGTGGTGCGTGTCGACAGCAATCGATACTGCGTGTTCAACGCCACTCCACTGGCCAAATATGAAGCCTATCGGCGGGTTCTGGACCACTGGCGGGATGAGGGGGGCGATGACCAGGTGGACCTGGCGCCGACGGTTCACAGCATGATCGAAACGTTGCTGCGCTTTCTGCGGGTGGACCCCGGCCGCGCCGTTGTGCCCCACCGGGATGGCGCACGGCTCCGGCTCCAGGACGTCTTTCCTGAGGTCTATGCCGGCGAAGAAGATGGGTTTGTGCGCCGCATGATGCAGCGCCATGGGCTGGGTCCCCAGAGTGTGGAGCAGGTCTTGGGCCATCTGGACCGGGCCGGATCCTGCTATGTGCCACGCATCAATGCCATTTTTGTGGGGTCTTTCAACCTGGCTCACGCGGGCGAGGAGGCCAGCCACTTTGTCAATTTTGCCCTGCGAGGTGAAATTTACGAGGCCTGGGATGAAGAGTCCGTGCCGGCCCATCAGCGTTTCTACGATGCGGTCATGGACGAGGCCGTCGGGTATTTTGGCTCCAAGTTGATCGACCCTGCACGCAACCATTTCTTCGAGACCGATTTCTACCGCTATCACGCCAGTGACCCGGCGGAGATCGAGGCGCGCACTGGCTATTCCTATGCCGATTTTCGCGCCATCATCGATTTCATTCTTCTGCACAAGAAATTCGAACGTGATTACGCTCAGCGTCGGGAAATTCCGGCCCAGATCCTGGAGGGGATACGGGCCGACGGGGACCGGCATCGCATCCTCACCCACGAGCTTGGTTATTTTCTGGGCCAGCAGATTCACCAGGGATACCAGAAAGGGATCGTGCCCCACCGGGATATTGTCACCCTCTACCGGCAACGCTGGGAGGAGCATGACGCGTCGCTGCGGGCGTACTTGAAATGGGCGGAGACCCTGGCGTCCCTGGCGGGAGGCTGACGGCTTCTCTTCCCGACCAGGATCAGGGTTGTTGTGCCTTGCGCCCGAACCCGGTCGGGATGGCATAGCGCTGGAGGCGGCGGTAGAGCTTGCTGCGGGGCCAGCCGATGATCAGGGCCGCGCGGGTGCGTTCGCCATTGGCTTCCAGGAGCGCGTGTTCGATCATGCGCTGCTCGCCGGTCTTGGTTCTCGCCGGCGCGCCTTCCTGGTTGTCTCCCCTGAGCAGGTCGTCCATCAGTTCGGACGGCAGGGCGTCAGGCGTGATTTCAGCAGCGGTTGACATGAGGGCTGCCCGCTCAACCACGTTACGGAGTTCCCGCACATTTCCCGGCCAGCGGTAGCGCAGGAGAATCTCAAGGACTGCCCCTGAGAAACGCCGCGGCGGCAGGGCATGGCGGGCTTCAACTTCGCTGAGAAAATGGCGCAGCAGGATCGGAATGTCTTCACACCTCTGGCGCAGGGGCGGCAGGGTCAAGGCCAGGACATTGATCCGGTAGTACAGGTCCCCCCGGAAGCGTCCCTCCCGCACCAGGCTGGGCAGATCTCCACTGGTGGCAGCGATGACGCGCAGGTCAACGGCGCGGGTGCGGTTCTCGCCGACGCGGCGGATCTCTCCCTCCTGCAGGACTCGCAACAGCCGCGTCTGGAACGCCGCCGAGGCATTGGCCAGTTCATCCAGAAACAGGGTCCCGTCATGGGCCTCCTCCAGGAGACCCACGCGGTCCATGCTGGCTCCTGTGAAGGCTCCTCGCCGATGGCCGAACAGTTCGCTCTCCAGCAGGCTATCGCTCAAGGCGCCACAGTCCATGGCCACAAACCGCCCATGCCGTCGCGGTCCCGAACTGTGAATCGCGCGCGCAACAAGCTCTTTCCCGGTGCCGCTGTCGCCCAGAATCAGAACGTTGGACTCTCGCGGGGCGATGCGCTCGATAAGACTGCGCAGGTGTGACATGGCTGCTCCATCGCCGACCAGCATGCAGGCCGGTGAGGTGGCAGCCTGATGCTCGCTGCCGGCCGGAGGAGATTCGGCCAGCCGATAGAGGTGCCCGGCGACCTGCTGCAGGCGGTGACAATCAGCACCGGTCAAACCCTCTCCCTCATGGCGATCCCTCCATCCCCGCAGGAGGTCTTCCAGCTGCCTGACCTGGGCCAGCAGGCGCCCTCTCCGTTGTTCGTCCCGGCTCATCCTCGTCTCCCCCTTTGGCGGAATCAGCGTGTGGACAGTTGGGTAGAGCAAGGACGATGCCAGGCGCCCGGGCCTTGCAGGAGCCCGGGAATCGGAGCGGCTGGCGTCCAGGGACAGGGAGGGAAGCGTCCAGCCCTGTCCGCCGTCCGTCCACCGGCGGACGGAATGGCAGGGAACGGCGCCGGCGGCCGGACCGGGGTCCTTGCGACCCTGGGGGAAGGCCGTGCCGGGGACCGGCGAAGAGGCATGACGAATGCAGACGTGCAGGGGAGGAACCGGCGAATCAGTCCAGGCTGCTGCCGGCGCCGTTCCGGGGACACCCGATTGCAAAAGGGATGCCGCGCCCGCATTCATGGATTTCGCGCGAGCTGAGCGGGGGATCTGGCCCGCAACGAGACATGGGGCAAGCGCCGTGGCGCGTAGCGCGACGGTTAGGGCGCTGGGCTGCGAGAACGACGGGGGGGATGGGGGACATCGAGGCCGTAATCCCGAATCTTCCGGTAGATGGTGGCACGGCCAATCCCCAGGCGCTTGGCGGCCTCTTCACGATCCCCGCCGCAAGCTTCAAGTGTTCTCAGAATGTGTCGGCTCTCCATCTGTTTGAGACTCGGGAAACCCGATGGGGCCGGCTCGTTCCTGGCAACTGCGCGACCCTGTCCCGGCAGGAGACGGCGCACCAAGTCGCGATCAATGGAGCGCCCCTTGGCATAGAGAACCAATTTCTGTGCAGTGTGCTCCAGTTCTCGCACATTTCCCGACCAGTTCCAGGTGGTCAGTTCCCGCATGGCCGCAGCCTGGATCACCGGCACCGGCAGGGAATCGTCGCCCAGGGCTCTCTGAATGAAATGGTTCAGCAATTGGGGAATATCTTCGCTGTGAGAACGGAGAGGGGGCAGCTCGATACGAATGACGTTGAGGCGATAGTACAGGTCCTCCCGGAACCGTCCTTCCCGGACCAGTCCTTCCAGGTCCTCGTTGGTGGCGGCGATGACGCGGACGTCGGTGCGGCGGGTGCGCTTGTCGCCCAGGCGGCGGAATTCGCCTTCCTGGAGAACCCGGAGGAGTTTCGCCTGCATCTTCGGGCTCATGCCGCCCAGTTCGTCAAGAAAGAGGCTGCCACCATCAGCCAGCTCGAAGAGCCCTTTGCGATCCACCTCGGCGCCGGTGAAAGCGCCTCGGCGATGCCCGAACAGTTCGCTTTCCAGGAGGTTCTCGGAGAAGGCGGAACAGTTCACCGCCAGGAAGGGATGGCCATGGCGCGGGCTGCGCCGATGAAGAGCCCGCGCGGCCAGTTCCTTGCCCGTGCCGGTCTCTCCATGGAGGAGAGCCGGGAAAGGGCTGTCGGCGGCTCGGTCGAGAAGATTGTAGACCTCCTGCATGTCCTGGGAACGTCCCAGCAGACCCTCGTAATGATCCCGGTCGTGCGCCTGTCGTGTCAGCTCCCGGTTCTCCCGGCGCAGCCGGCGATAGAGATGGGCTGCATCCAGCGCCAGGGCCGCCTGGGCCGCGAAAGCAGTGAGGAACCGCAGGTCCTCGCTATGGAACGGCGCACCGTGGCGGCGGCTGTCCAGGTAAATCACTCCGAGGATTCGATCCGTCAGGCGCAGGGGGACGCAGACGAGAGATTGGATTTGATGAAGGCTCAGGGACATCAGGTTGCTGAGGCGGGGATCCGTGGCGACATCCAGGGCCATGACCGGCTTCCCGGCAAGGGCTTCACGCACCGCGGTGTGGCTGTAGCCGGTGGCCGCCTCCACCACGGCATCTTCAACTCCACGGACCGCCGCGGCCGACAGGGTCCCATCCTCCTCCCGAAGGAGGACCATGCCTCGCTCCGCGCCCAGGAACTGCATGGCCAGGTCCAGAACACGGTGCAGCAGATCGCCTGGTTCATCCTGCTCCTGAATCATGCGGCCGACTTCGTAGAGATGGGAAAGCAACTGGCCTGGAGGGGCCGACTGCTGAGCCTGGCTGGGCTCTTTCTGCGCCATCTGAACCTCCCGGGTTCAGTATACGGGGAGTTCATCTCCCAGCCAACCAGGGGCCGGCACGGATTCCCTGAATGCGCCCATATTGCACCGCATGGGTAGGCGTGGCTATACTGGCGACTATGTGCCTGACGGCTTCTTGAATAGACTGATGGGGGAAGGATGTATAGCACCAACGAAGAGATCGCTCGCCGTGTTTACCGGGCTTTGAAGACGCCCTCGGACAACGATCGGCGGACCGACCCTATCCTGGCGTTTCAGTTCAAGGGGCGTGAGGACTACATCATCATGCGCTGCAACAAGCAGCCGGAGATCTCCATCAAAGGCCGCGATCAGACAGCCGGCGAGGTGAAATTCTTCGCCTACTCCGATTTTTCCGATTTTGATGAAAATAACGTTCTTTTCTCTCTGCGCGACGACATCAGCCGCATCGAGCTCTACCGCAAAGGTGCCGTGGAACAGCGGGTCTTCAAGAGCTGGGACGAATTTTCCGGGTGGCTGGATACCCTCGAGGAGAACGGCATCCAGATCAGCCTGAAGCTCCCCTGCCTGGTCTATGAGGCTGTGAAAAACCAGCGGCCTTCCATGCAGAACTTTATTGTCGAGGCAGTGAAAGAGGCGCTCAAGAAGGAAAAAGGCTCTTGACCCTCTCCCGGCCGGCTGTCCGGCAGGTGAAGTGGATGGCAGGGTCCATGGCATGGGGAGTCCTGCTGGCGGTCTCTGTGCCCTGCCTGGGGGCCGTCCCGCCCCTCATGCCGCTGGCTGATGTCCGCGCCGGCCAGCGGGGGGAAGTTCTCACGGTGTATACGGGCGTGCGTCGTGAGCGCGTGCCTCTGGAGATTCTGGGTGTCGCCCCCGGTTTCGCGGGCCCCGGCAGGGATCTGATCGTGGCAAGGCTGGAGGGACCACAAGCCGAACGCGCTGGCGTCGTGGCCGGCATGAGCGGGAGCCCTGTCTATATCGGAGACAGACTGGTGGGCGCCCTCTCCCTCAGGATGGGCAATTTTTCCCGCGAGGCGATAGCAGGGATCACACCGATCCAGCAGATGCTGGCCATTCCCGATAGATCGTCTCAGCCTCCCACCGGCAATCCGAATCTGGAGGCCCGGTATCCACTGGCGCCGCTCTTCGGTCTGGAGTCCTGGCCGGAGGCGGCTGCCGTGACCACGAGCTTGGTGACGACGCCGCTGGCCGTGAGCGGCATGGTGCCGGTTGTGCGTGAGCTGTTCGAACCGCTCCTGGCCGCGCGCGGCCTGGGCCCCTGGGCAGCGGCCGTGGTTTCAGCCGACGGGCCGGAGGTGGCACCCCTGGAACCTGGCGATCCTGTTGCCGCCGTGCTGGTTGGCGGGGATCTCACCATGGCCGGCACAGGCACCGTGACCCTGGTGGACGGAGACAGGGTTCTGGCACTGGGGCACCCGCTTGTGCGCGCCGGTGACATCGATATTCCCATGGCGCGCGCCCAGATCATTGTCACCGTGCCTTCCCAGGCCGGCTCCTTCAAGCTCAGCCGGGTGGGGCCGATCGTTGGCGCCTTCACGCAGGACCGCAGCGCCGGGCTGGCCGGCCGCCTGGGTCTTGAATCCCGGCTCATCGATGTACGGGTCCGCGTGGCGGGGCCGGGGGACGACCCCGGACGCGAGTTCAAATACCGGATTGTACGCTCGCCCACCCTCTCCGTACCTCTTCTTGAACTGGTTCTCGCCAATACCCTGATGGCCGATGCTCTGGGCGGCGGAGGCGGCACCATCTATACCCGCGGCAGCTTGCATGTGGAGAACCAGCCATCGGTGCACATCGAGTCAGCCACCACGGGCGGACTGGGAGGCCCGCCGGCGGCGCTGCTGGCTGCGCGGCATGCGGCCACAGTCTTTGCCGCTCTGGCCACGTCGCCGTTTGTTCACCTGAAGAATTTAAGCGTGGAACTGGAGTTCCGCCTGGAGCCGCGAGTCCAGCTCCTGCTTCTGGAAGAAGCCCGGCTGGATCGAGCCGAGGCTGGTCCCGGCGAGAATGTGCAGGTGAGCGTCCTCCTCCGGGATGCGGAGGGGGGGCATCTCTCGAGGCAGACCTTTCGCTGGACGGTGCCCGATTTGCCGGCGGGGACGATGTTGACCATAGGCGTGGGAGATGCGGCGGCGGTGGCGCGCGCCACGGGAGAAGCCGGTCTTGCCGCGCTTCGTGGCGCCGGCAGCGCCTCACGCCTGGTGCGGGCTCTCTCGGCCATCCCTTCCCGGCAGGGTCTTTATTTCTGGATCAGCCGACCCGCCCCCGGAGTCATTCTCGGTGCCGAGCCCATGCCGGGGTTGCCCCCATCGGTGGCTCTCCTCATGTCCCGCGATGGCACCAGCCGGGCCCGGGGACTGTTGAGCCAGTCTCTCCTGCACAAGGAAGAGAGGCGCCTGGCCGGGGTCGTATCCGGTTCCCAATCCCTGACGCTGGAGATTCGATGAACTCGGACCGGCAACAGTGGCGTCCGTGGGCGGCCCGTGTTGTCACGGCTCTTCTCCTCGTCTCCTTGTTTTCCTGGTCCCATGCCGGCGGCACCCGAACCTACGATCTGGATGGGTTCCACGACCTGGAGGGCCTGCAGCTCCAGGGAATTGCCATCAGCGAGAGCGATGGCCTGCTGCCTGGGCCGGTTTACGAGCCCAGGATCGGGCCCGCCCTGCCCATCGTCTGGAAAGCCCTTGCAGATGAGGAAGGCACTGTGTTCGCCGTGGGCGGCGATCCTGGAACCTTGCTGCGACTTCCCGCCCATGGGGAAGGCGAGATCCTGCTGCAGGTGGAAGAGGCGGAACTGACAGCCCTGGCCCTCCTCCCGGGCGGCGACCTGGTGGTGGCCTCTTCACCGGGAGGTCGTGTCATGCACCTGTCCGCCGCCGGCAGCCGCCGCCACGTCATGGAGACAGGCTCACGCTATGTGTGGGATCTCCTGGCAGCCGGCGATGGCAGCCTCTGGATCGCTGCCGGAGATCCCGGTGCCGTCTTCCACTGGCGCCCGGGCTCCGAACCCGTACGCGTGGCAGATCTCGGCAGCGAACAGGCGCGGTGCCTGGCTCCGGCCCCGGGGGATGCTGTCCTGGTGGGCACGGCCGGAGAGGGGAAGGTGCTCAGGGTTGAAAGGGCGGGGGCCATGAAGGTCCTGCTGGCGACCGATTTTCCTGAGGTGGTCGATATCAGCACCGATCCAGACGGCGCCCTTTACATGGCCCTGTCCCGGCCCACCCCTCGAAAGGGGGGCGGGCCGGCGACTGGACGGGTCGGCAACGGTGCGCCGGCGAAGCCGCCGGCCGGGGGCGGCGCAGGCAAGCGCAACGGTGGAGAACCAGCGATCGGCATGGTCGCTCGTCTGGATGTGGAAGGACAGTTCACCGAACTGTGGCGCTCCACCGACGAGACCCCCATGGCCCTCCTGGTTCGTGCGCACGGGGAGATCCTGGTCGGCTGTTCGCCCGGCGGTACCGTGCGGGCCGTTCATGCACCATCTGTTGTGCGCCTCGTCGCACGCCTGCGGGCAGCTTCGGTCACCCATCTGTCTGCTGCTCCCGGAGGGGGCGTGATTGTCGCCACGGGTGGGCTGGGAACGGTGGGGATTCTGGAGGATGGATCCGGCCGCGCCGGCGTGGCCGTTTCGCCGGTGCATGATGCAGGGATGGGGGCGCGCTTCGGTGCCGCTCGCTGGTGGCTGCGCCAGGGACGCCCGGACGATGTTCAGATTGCCTTTCGCAGCGGCCCCACGGCGCGACCTGACGGGAACTGGAGCCCCTGGTCGTCCTGGCGGCGTGATGGCGCGGCCGCCCCTGCAGCGCCTCCCGGTCGCTACCTGCAGTGGCGATTGCGGCTTCAGTCCACAGGGCGGGGACCTGCCCCCGAAGTAGCCAGGGTTCAGGTGTCCTACCTGCCCATGAATCATCCGCCCCAGGTCTCCCTGGCTGAAGTCCTGCCGCCGGGGGTGGTCCTGGATCTCCTGCCTCCGCCTCCTGCTCAATCGGCGGCGCCGGCGGGCAGCCCTGCAGCCCAGGCGCTGACGGGCAGCCCGACAAACTTCCCCCAGCCCATGGCC
>JAPUKF010000247.1 GCA_027295805.1 Acidobacteriota bacterium
GGCCAGAAGGCGCACGAAGACGGGGTTGCCGCGGTAGTGGTCCGCGATCTCCCGCGCCATGTCCGCAGGCCGGCAGTCGCGCAGGAAGCGCACCCCGGTCTCCTCCCGGAAGCGGATAAGCACATGATCCTCAAGGAGACGTGGGTCATTGTACAGAACCTCGAACAGCGTCCGCATGCAATGGCCGGCCCGTTCATCGGCGCGCTGCACCGTGAATGAGTTGATTACACGCCTGGAGACCAGCTCCGCCAGTTCAGCGTGCATGGCGCGCACTTTCGGGGGCAGGGTGACCAGGTCGGCGGGCACCTCCGGCCGCCGGGCCGGGAAATCGCCATGGGCAGGCAGCGAGGTGTTCTCCATCCAGGCAGCCATGGCGGCCGCCCCATGTGTTGCGGCCGCCGTGACCAGCAGGTGCACCAGGCCCCGATTGAGCTGATTGATGCGCAGGAAGCGTCCGCGTCCCAGTGCGTGGCCCAGGCGTGCGGCGACCTGGCGCACGATCGCAAGATCATGGACTTCTCCCAGGGTCAACGCGCCGCCATGGAGCCCGTCATCCAGGTCATGGACCTGCGTGGCAATGGCATCGGCCAGGGTCACCACCTGGATCTCCAGGAAGGGTGCCAGATCCAGGTGCAACCCGTCGAAGGTCACGTCGGGATACGCAATGCCGTCACCCAGATCGGCCGACTTGAGGATCCCCTCCCGCACCTCGTCGGTGAGGTTGAGGCCGGGGTGGCGGTAGCGCTTCTCCAGCCGATCCACGACCCGAAGGCTCTGCTGGTTGTGCTTGAACCCTCCCACAGTGGCCGCCTGGGGATCCAGCCCGGGGATCCTGATGCCGCCGCTGAGGATGCCGTGGAGAACCCGCTCTCCGGGCAGGCCAAAAGCACTGTGCCCCAGATCGTGGCCCAGGGCGATGGCCTCCGCCAGGTCCTCGTTGAGACCCAGGGCCCGCGCCAGAGTGCGGGCCATGCCGGCCACCTCCAGGGTGTGAATGAGACGGTTGCGGGTGTGATCGTCCCGGTCGGTCAGGTAAAGCTGTGTCTTGTGACGGAGGCGCCGGAACGCGCGGGAGTGAACGATGCGATCCCGGTCCCGTTGAAATTCGGTGCGCAGATCAAAGGTGCGCCCTTCAGCGTCCACCGGGTGGCGACGCGTCGCTGCCGCTGAACGCATGGCACATGGCAGCAGGCGGGCCTCCTCGATGGCTTCGAGACGCTCGCGACTGAGTCCCCCGGCGGAGAGGGCGCCGGACACGGGCGGATCAGCGCCCTCGGCCGCGGCCCGACGAGCGGGAGCCGCCGCCTGCGCGACCACCGCTGGAACGGCCACCACCGGAGCGGCCACCGCCGGAGCGGACACCACTGGAGCGGCCACCACTGGAGCGGCCACCGCCGGAGCGGACACCACTGGAGCGGCCACCGCCGGACCGACCGGCACTGGAGCGGCCCACCGATCCCCGGCTGCCCCGGTAAGTGGTGGCGCGCCCGACGGAACTCCGGCGGTTGGAAGTCCGTGATCCGGTGACGCGACCGGAGGAACTCCGGCTCGTGGTCGTGATGACCCGGCCGGGCTCCCCGCTGGCGCGACCACGGCTGGGTGCCGTGGGAGTGTCCACCAGCCGGCCCCCGCCGGGGTCACGCACCGGGCTGGAACCCGCCTGGCGCAGGATTGCATCCTCTTTCACCTGGCGACCCGAACTGCCGTGGTGACCGAAGCTACCGTGGTGACCGAAGCTGATGTAATACGGGTAATAGTAACCGTAGCCGTACCCGCCATAGCCGTAGTAGGGATAATAGCCGTAGCCGAACGACAGGCCATAGTACGGCTGGCTCCAGTAGCCGGGATCATCCAGGGTCCAGTATGGATCCACGTCATAGGGATCTTCGTACGCATAGGAATCCTCATAGGCTAACTGGTCGTCGACGCCACGTTCCGATTCCGACCCGGCGGACGATGGTGCCGAGGCCTGCGGCACGTAACCGCCTCCCGGGGCGGCGGCATAACTCACCACGCCGGTGCGCGGCCGATAAGCCAGCAGACCTCCCCAGTGCAGCTCGAAGCTGTCGAAGGCTGCCGCCGATCCCAACCTGAAGAGGGCGACCAGCTGGGAACGCTTCCTGGCGTTGACCTCGGCGCGCCAGACAGCCACACCGTTCTGGCGCAACTCGGGCTGTGACAGGATGGTTCCGTCGGGGGTGACCACCCAGATATCAAGGGTGTTCACCAGCAGGTCTTTATGTGAACGGTTGTCCACCTCGATGGGAATGGAGAGCATGGCACCGCGTCGGCCGCGGACGATGCGTTCGCTGACACCGCTGGCGGAGAAACGGATGACACCGGAGCCAGCCTTGCCCTCCACCAGGGGAACTTCTTCCTGGCCTTCGGCGGGACTGAACGTGGCTGCCTGTACAAGCAGAGGCGACGCCAGGGAGGCCAGAGAGAAAAGGATGCCCAGCGCGATGCTCGTGCGAATCCTCATGATTATCTCCTTACCTGCTAAGGATACCACCAGATCGGTCAGGAGGCACGCAGATGATCCTCGGGGGGAGTTGCCAAAAGCCAAGCCAGCAAGGCATTTCCACTGGACATGACGGAATCGTCACCGTATATGGATGTTCTCGGATGAATTCGGGACTTCTTCCCGGTTCTTTTTGGGGAGGGCTGGAAAGTGGCCAATTTGAGGGGGAACCCAACCACGCTCTGGCGCCTCATGTACGTTCTCGCTCTGCTGGCGATCCCGATCCTCGTCAGTAGTTAGGGGAGGGCGGCACCAAAGGGCACCGACCGGCTGGCCAACGCGGCTTCCTGGCCCCACAGGCAAGCGCGAGGCTGATTCGGGGGGGAGGGGGGGAAAAGGCGCGCCTCAGGGCGCGCCTTCTTTTTTACACCTTCCGTATCGCCGTCAGGGAGCCTGCACCCGGATGCGCCCCCTGCGGTAATCCACCTGGTAGGTGTAGCTGCCCAGAAAGTCGTTACCGATGATGCCGTCGATTTCCGACCCGGCTGTGCGGCTGGTGGACTTGAGATCCAGGACCGCCATGCCCCGCACGCCGGCGCTGCGGCCCAGGAAGGACAGAGTGCCGCGTCGCTTCACCCGCCCCACCCGCTCGGCCGCGCCGGTGAAACCGATCAAACGGGTCGCGGTGCCTCCCACCGACTCCTCCAGCCCCAGCCGCTGAAGAGCGGCCCGTGACAGCACACTGCGCGCCGCGCCGGTGTCAAAGATCACATGCAGAAGGTGGCCCTCCAGGTCGGCATCAATGCGCAGCAGGCCGCCGACCGGCCGCATGCGCCACCAGGGGTCGCGCGGGCAGTCCCGTGGCGCGCCACCTCGGCGATCCAGGACCAGACTGCGACCGCCCTGAATCACCGGCGTCAAGGGAGCCAGCAGCGACAGCCCGAGGATGGCCGGCGCATCACTGCGCGGTGGCAGTACGACCGCCGGCACATCATGCAGGATGAACGGTCCCACCGCCAGCTCCGGCAAGAGGACGAACAAACTTTTCCGGGGCGTCCCGGACACACCTCGTACCTTGAATTCGGCCACCGGCTGCAGGTGCAGCCGGCGAAAAACGGAGTCGGGCAGCGACACCGCCGAGGCGCCTGAGTCCAGCAGGAAGGGCCGCGCCCGCTGACCGGCCACGGCCACATCGACCCAGGGCACGCCTTTGGCCCGTGTCAGGCGGACCGTACCGGCATCGGCCTCTCCCTCCAGGCGGTAAAGCATGCGGCCCGCCGCCGCCTCCAGCATGGCCACCCAGGCCCGGACGTTTTCCACCACCA
>JAPUKF010000248.1 GCA_027295805.1 Acidobacteriota bacterium
GGCGATGGGTCCCAGCCCCTGCACACCACCCGCCACTTCAACGGCTGGTGGGGGCCCAATCCCGGCGGCTACACCACCGACGGGGCTTTTCACCACAAGGTGGACAGCCGCCCCGGAGATCATGCCGCCCTGACCTGCGCCGCCCTCGCAGGGAGTCTGGCTCCACTGCCACACCCCGATCCCCAGGACCCCTGGCCGGACATCCTTGCCTATCTGGAGCTGACTTTCTCCCAGGTGGAACCCCTTTACCGCCTGGAACAGGCGCATGACATGGACGGCGGGAAGGGGACCCGGTTCACGGCCGCGCGCCTGCGGGCCGGTGCCGGCATGCTGGCGGGACTGCTCCGTGCTGCCCTGATCAGCACGCGGCCAACGGCCGTCGAGATGCGCCGAGTGGAGGCGTGCGGCCGTGCCGGGGCGCTAGACTTGGGAATCGCGGCAACCCCGCCATAGAAATAGCAACAAGATGACGGCGCAAACCCTGTGACTTGAACGGTTTGAGCGCAACTGCTACACTCCTCGGTGTCGGCCGGGAGCAGGGGCTTCCGGCCTCTTTTTATTGCCGCCCATCATCGGCTCCACTCGGTGACTCTCACATTTTCCTGCAGCTCTGAAGCTATTCCGTGCCTGGATTGAAATCATGACCGAACATACGCGTGACGACATCCGAAACCTGGCCATCATCGCCCACGTGGATCACGGCAAGACCACCCTGGTGGATGCCATGCTCTGGCAAAGCGGCATCTTCCGCGAGAACCAGGCGGTCGCCGAACGTGTGATGGATTCCATCGACCTGGAGAGGGAGAAGGGGATCACCATCATGGCCAAGAATATGTCGATCCTCTACAACGGGACCCGCATCAATATCATCGACACGCCGGGACATGCCGACTTTGGCGGCGAGGTGGAGCGCACTCTCAAGATGGTCGACGGTGTGCTGCTCCTGGTGGATTCCAGCGAGGGACCTCTGCCCCAGACACGTTTTGTCCTGCGCAAAGCTCTCGAGCTTTCGCTGCCCACCATGGTCATCATCAATAAAATCGACAGAGCCGATGCCCGGGTCCAGGAGGTTCTTGACGAGGTCTACGACCTCTACATCGACCTGGACGCCGACGAGAAACAACTGGATTTCCCGGTGTTCTATACCAACGCCCGCAGGGGCACATGCCGCACCGAAGCCGACGGCGAAGACCAGATGCTGGCACCCCTCTTCGAGGGAATTCTCAACACAATTCCACCTCCCCATTATGATGATGAAATGCCGCTCCAGTTTCTGGTGACCTCCCTGGACTACGACAACTACGTGGGGCGCCTGGCCATCGGCCGGGTGGTCAACGGCACACTCTCCGCTCCCGCCGACATCGCCCAGTGCCGCATCGACGGATCGATCACGCAGGCGTCCGTCACCGTGGTGTATGCCTGGGATGGAATCACGCGCAAGGAGATCACCCAGGCGGCACCCGGCGACATCATCGCCGTGGCCGGTCCGGAGACTGTGGAAATCGGCGAAACCTTCTCGGACCCGCAGAAGCCGGAACCATTACCCCCCATCAAGGTGGATGAGCCGACCCTGGCCGTGCTCTTCTCCGTGAACAACTCACCCATGGCCGGCAAAGAAGGCGAGCATGTCACCAGTCGCAAGCTGCGCGAGCGCCTGGAGCGGGAAACCCTGAGTAATGTCTCCATCCGCGTTGCGGACACGGATGCTCCCGATGCCCTCCGGGTCTCGGGCCGTGGCGAACTCCAGATTGCCATCCTCGTCGAGATGATGCGCCGGGAAGGCTACGAGTTTCAGGTGGGTCGCCCACAGGTGCTGAACCGGACGGTGAATGGAGAAATCCATGAACCCATGGAGCAGCTGGTGGTTGACTGCCCCGAAGAATTTATCGGCGTCATCACCGAGAAGATCGGCACCCGCCGGGGCCGCATGGAAAAAATGGTCAACCATGGCAGCGGCCGCGTACGCCTGGAGTTCAGAATTCCCTCCCGGGGCCTCATCGGGTACCGCGCCGAGTTCCTGAATGACACCAGGGGTACAGGCATCATGAATCATCTCTTCGATGGCTACGCTCCCTGGCAGGGCGATGTGCCCCATCGTTCCAGCGGTGCCCTGGTCAGCGATCGGGCGGGACGTGCCACGGCCTACGCCATCGAACATCTGCAACCGCGCGGGACGCTCTTCACCGGGCCGGGGGAGATGGTCTACAAGGGCCAGATCCTGGGCGAAAACGCACGCACCAACGACCTGCCGGTGAACATCACCAAGGAGAAGAAGCTCACCAATATGCGCGCCGCCTCCGCCGATAACACGGTGCGCCTTGTGCCGCCACGCGTTCTCAGCCTGGAGCAGGCACTGGTCTTCATCCGTGAGGACGAACTGGTGGAAGTCACACCCAAGGCCTTTCGCCTGCGCAAGAAACCGGCCTGAATCCTGAGCCCACGGCAGCACCGAACCGGCGGATCAATCCGCGACCGGGTCCGAAAACCCGTGCCGGTCTCATGCTGCTCTCTCCGGGTTCGTTACTTGCCTGGCGCCTGAGAAGCAGCATAGAGTGTCTCGACTCCGGCCAGGCCGATGCCCTGGACCCGGGGCTGTCTCAGGAAGGAGGTAGTGATGGTTGGCTTGACCGAACTCTGGCTTCCAATCCTTCTGTCCGCGGTGGTGGTTTTCGTGGCCAGTTCCATCATGCATGCCGTCCTCAAGTATCACGAAAGCGACTACAAGCCCTTGCCGGGAGAGTCCGATGTTCTGGAGGCCATGCGCAAGAGCGGGATCGATCGCGGCAACTACTTTTTCCCACACCCCGGCAGCCATGCCGCCAAGAACAGCCCGGAGTTCATCGCCAGATGTGAACAAGGTCCCGTGGGCTTCGCCTTCATCATCTCAAACGGCCCCGTGGCCATGGGCAGCACGCTGGCCAAGTGGTTCATCTACCTGCTTGCAGTCAGCATCATGGTTGCTTACGTGGCACGTCTGGCCCTGATCCAGGCTCCGGTCATGAGCCTCATCGCCTCCACCGATTATATGCGCGTCTTCCGGGTGGTCAGCACCGTTGCCTTCCTCGCCTATGCCGGCTCGGAACCCATCACCGCCATCTGGATGGGACGCAAAGGGTCCGTGGTTCTGAAGAACATGATGGACGGCCTGATCTATGGGCTCCTCACCGGAGGTGTGTTCGGCTGGTTGTGGCCCCAGTGAGGCCCAGCCCCGCGCCTGACCGCATAGAATAATCGCCTGTTGAGTTGCGCCGGCCACCGGCGCCTGTCATGCCATCAGGCCGGGAGTTGCCATGCCAAGAACCAGAATCATCTGCACCATCGGCCCGGCCAGCAGGACGCCTGAAACCATGGCCGGTCTGCTGGAAGCGGGCATGGATATTGCCCGCCTGAATTTCTCCCATGGCTCCCATCGCGAACACGGCGAAACCATCACCACTATTCGGTCCCTGACGGCGAAACTCCAGCGGCCCGTCGCCATCCTCATGGATCTCGCCGGCTTCAAGATCCGCATCGGTGAACTTGCCGGCGGCAGCGCGCATCTGGCCGTGGGAACGTCCTTCACTCTCACGACTCGAAAGATCACAGGCAACGCTCAGGAAGCGTTCGTCAACTACCCGGATCTACCGCGAGAACTGCAACCTGGCGACACGCTGCTGCTCAACGATGGCGCCATCGAGCTGAAGGTTGCCACCATCGCCGGTTCGGATGTGGCCTGCAAGGTGATCGTCGGCGGTGTGCTCTGCTCTCGCAAGGGAGTCAGCATCCCGGGACGTCCGGTGGGAGGATCCGGGCTGACGGAGAAGGACAAGCTGGACCTGGCCTTCGGCCTCAGCCGGGGCATCGATTTCGTCGGTCTCTCGTTTGTGCGCACGGCCGACGATGTCCGCCTGGCCAGGCAGTTCATCTCGGACCAGGGCTCCCATACGCCCATCATCGCCAAGATTGAAACCCAGGATGCTCTGGACAATTTTGACCGGATTCTGGAGGAGGCCGACGCCATCATGGTGGCCCGCGGTGACCTGGGCGTGGGGACCTCCCTGGCGCGCATCCCGCGCATTCAGAAAGATCTTATCGCGAAATCAAACCGTGCCGCCAAACCGGTCATCACCGCTACCGACATGCTGCGTTCCACGGTGAGCAACCCACGGCCGACCCGTGCCGAAGTGACCGATGTGGCCAACTCCATCCTGGATGGGACCGACGCGGTCATGCTGTCTGAAGAAACCGCCGTGGGTGCCTACCCTCTGGCCGCCGTTCGCATCATGTCCCAGGTGGCGGAGGAAATCGAAGCCAGTTTTCCCTACGGGCCGTGGCGTGAGCGCATGAACCGGCATGATGATCCCAGCGTGGCGGGGTCCATCGCCGCCGCAGTCTGTGATCTGGCCCACGACGTGGATGCGGCCGCGATCCTGACCTGCACCAGTTCCGGCAGCACGGCCCGCCTGGTCGCGAAATTCCGGCCATCCAGACCTGTTCTGGCTCTGACGCCTCGAGAGACGACATACCGGCGTCTGGCACTGACATGGGGCGTCATCCCCCGTCTCATGGACCCGACTTCTTCAACCGATCAACTCATCAGCGAAGCACTGAAGGCGGCCACCGCTGCCTCGATCCTCAAACCCGGCGACAGGGCCGTGATCACCGCCGGCGTGCCGGCGGGTATTCCGGGGAATACCAATCTGATCAAAGTTGAAGTGCTGAAACCGGACGCCTAATCGAACTCCAGGATGGGCAGGGGCTCGCCATTCACTCCTGTCACGATGCGCAGATGGTGGGAGCCGCCTGCCTCGATATGGACCTGGATCTGCCTCTGGTAACTGCGTGTTTCACCCCGTGGATTCACCTGCACGGTAAGAACATGTTCTCCCTCCGTCAGATCCAAGGAGGGCCTGGAGTCTCCGTCCAGAAGCGTTCCCAGCTCTTCCAGAAACGCCTCCGGATCATCGGAATCTCCCAGGAATCTGGCCACGAACACCACCTTGCCATCGCTGAGGAGACGCAGAATGCCCCCTTGAAAATGGCTTTCGACTTCCATGACCAGTTCCCCGGTAACCGGCACCTGCAAGACCCGCCATCCATCGGTGACAGCCATGAGGCCGGCGAGGGCAGCCGCCACAAGGAACGGAACAACCCAGGAGCGGCGGGCAGACCAGATACGACCGAAACTCCCGGCCCGGAGGAACTCGTCCTCCCTGGACTCATCCCGCATCGCGCCTTTCCTGATGGGTATGACATCGAGATCGGTGATCCGCTGCTCACCCCGCGACCGCAACAGGATCTGCTGCGGGGCGCGGGGCTTATAGCCGCCGGAACTCGACTCGCCCAGGAGTGAGTCTTGCTGTCCGGGCTGCTTCGCGCTTTCTTCCAGGCCGGATGTCTGCGACTGTCTCTCGATCCTGCCCTTGTGATCTTCATCGGTGACCGGCTCCAGACGGCGCTGCCAGGCCAGTTCCAGGGCCGCCGCAAAACTACGCCCGTCCTGATAGCGTTCGTCGGCTTCCTTGGCCAGAGCCTTGGCGAAAAAGCCGTCGAGGCTTTCAGGCAGGTCCCGGACCAGGGAGCAGATGGACTCGGGATCTTCATGAACCACGGCGTACGAAAGGGCGGGCAGATCTTTTCCCTTGAATGGCCGCGTGCCGGTCAGGGCTTCATACAGGACGCTCGCCAGGGAGAACAGATCGCTGCGACCGTCGACATCGAGGCTGCGCAACTGCTCCGGTGACATGTAGGCCGGAGAACCCAGGGTGGAACCATCCAGCGTCAGATCGGAGTCGCGGAACCGGGCGATCCCAAAATCAGCAATCTTGAAGGCGCCGTCGGGATCACGGACCAGAATGTTCGCCGGCTTGATATCCCGGTGCACAATGCCTGCGTCATGAGCCACGTGAAGTCCCTCGGCCACCGTGGTCCCCAGTCGCACGGCCCTTGCGGCATCGAATCGCCCCGAAAGGCGCAGCCAATCCCGCAGGCTCTTCCCCGGCACATATTCCATGGTGATGTAGGTGGATCCGTTGCGGGTGTCTTCGTCCACGTCGTAGATGGTCACAATGGCCGGATGGCTGAGGGCTCCCGCGCTCTGGGCCTCCCGGAAGAAGCGTTTGCGGCACTCGCGAGCCTTGTCCGCATCGAGTCCACTGGGCAGCTCGCAGGTCTTCAAGGCCAGAGGCCGGCGCATGCGCGGATCATGGGCTAGATACACCACGCCCATGGCGCCCCGGCCAATCTCCTCCAGGACCTCGTAACGGCCTATCCGGACCATGGAACTCAATATATGTTTCCCACAAGCCACGTCCACGGCCCAGGGCGAATCGCCTCCCTGGCGATGGCATTTCTCCAGGCTGGACACTATGTTGCCTCTTGAAGAGGTGCTTTCAAGAGAGTGCCTGAAGGAGTCCCATTGAGCGCCAGGATCTGCCCCAATTGTGGCAATGCCAGGCCCGGAACCGCCACCAGTTGCCAGTGCGGATTTATCTGGACCGAAGGCGCCGACATGCCCGCCCCCGATATCGTCCGCTCCGCCGTCGGGCAGCCGTCGGCCGTGGATCAGGTCCCTTCGACCAACAATCTGGCGGTCAAGGCAGACCGGGAAGATGTCGATATGGAATTGCCGCCTTTTCCCTGGGAAAAGAATCCCCGGGCAACCGCTTCCCCGAAACCTGCATCTCCCAGGCCCGGGGTCATCAAGACCTCTGATACTCCCGCCAAAGCTACCCCTGCTCCCAGGGCGAGGAAGGTTCAGCCCGCCATGGCCGCCAAGCCGGGTTCCACTCCGGCCCGCCCCAATACGGCTCTCCTCATGGCATGTCCAACCTGCGATGCCGCTATCTCCAGGCGTGCCGCCTCGTGCCCCAAGTGCAAGTCGGCCCCCTACAACCACTGTCTGATCTGTGCGACTCGTCTCCTGGTGAGCAGCGAAGTCTGCAGCGAGTGCGGCGACCCGGCTCCGTTCACCGCTCCCGTTGGTGGGGAGGCCTGAGCCCCATCACCTGCAGGCGCGAACGCAGCGTCGTGGGCTTCACACCCAGCAGCTTGCCCGCTCCTCCGGACCCCGCCACCTTCCAATTGGTCTGATCAAGAGCAGCCAGACCATGGCTTTTTCCATCTTCCCCTACGATGGTCGTAGTAGTATGACTCGCGCTATGGGCGGCATGCCATGGAGTTCAAGTGCGGCCCCGGGCACGCGTGGCCGGTTTGATTTTGTCGTCCGTCTGGCTGCCGCCTTCCTGCTGACACTGGTATTGGTGCCAGTGGTGGCCATGGCCCTGCCGGGGGTTGCTTTTCACCGCCTTCTGACCCGCACTCTGCTCATCCTGATCCTGGCC
>JAPUKF010000249.1 GCA_027295805.1 Acidobacteriota bacterium
TTCTTGATGAACTGACCGACCTGGGGGATGACATTCACGCCCGCGTTCGGGGCGAGAATGCGCTGGCTTTCCTGGGCCTTCCCGCCAGTCGCTTCCAGGAGTGAGAGCCGGATGAAGGACACTCGTTACACGGTCGTCGGCGCTGGACTGGCCGGCTCTCTCATGTCCATCCTGCTGGCGCGACAGGGCGGACAGGTACGGCTTGTGGAGCAGCGGAGTGATCCCCGGCGCGGATCGAAAATGGCTGGCAAGTCCATCAACCTGGCTGTTTCCCATCGGGGTCTTCATGCCCTGGAGCAGGTGGGGTTGCGCCAGGAAATCCTGGACCAGGCGACGCCCATGCGCGGGCGCATGATCCACGCGGCCGCCGGCACGCTCACCTTTCAACCGTATGGAACCAAGGCCGGCCATGCGATTCACTCGGTTTCTCGTGGGACCCTGAATCGGGCCATCATTCAGGCCGCAGGACGTGAGCCCGGGGTGGAGCTGGAGTTCGACTGCGTGTGCAGGGATGTGGACCTGGATTCGGCCACGGTGACGGTGCAGGACCGTTCCGCCCCGGAGGTCAGACACCTGCAGGCCGATGCCATTGTGGGCGCCGACGGCGCCTTTTCGGTGATCCGCAGCCGCCTGCAGAGGACCGATCGCTTTGATTACCAGCAGTCCTACCTGACTCATGGCTACAAGGAGCTGACCATTCCGGCTACTTCCAGCGGCGGGTTCGCCCTGGAAGCCCATGCCCTGCATATATGGCCCCGCGGCGGGCTCATGATGATCGCCCTGCCCAATCAGGACGGCTCATTCACCTGCACTCTGTTCTGGCCCTTCACCGGGGCCGGGAGTTTCAACGCACTGACAACGCCTGCCCAGGTCATGGATTTCTTCGGGCGGGTGTTCCCGGACGCCGTACCCCTGATCCCGGACCTGGCCGATCAGTACCTGGCCAGTTCCACCAACTCGCTGGTGACGGTCCGCAGCCGGCCCTGGAACCACGGGGGACGTGTGGTTCTCGTCGGCGATGCCTGTCACGCCGTGGTGCCGTTCTATGGTCAGGGTGCCAATGCCTCCTTTGAGGATTGCGTCCTGCTGGATCAGGCCATGCGGGACCATCCCGATGACCGGGCCGCGGCCTTCAGCGCCTACAGCGCCGAGCGCAGCCCCCATACGGACGCGCTCGCGGACCTGGCCATCGCCAATTTTGTCGAGATGCGTGACGCCACCGCATCACGGTTGTTTCGCGGACGCAAAAGGCTTGAACGGGTTCTGCATCGCCTGGCTCCAGGTTTGTTCATCCCGCTCTACTCCATGGTGACGTTCACCAGCATTCCTTACGGTGAGGCGGTGCGGCAGGCAAGGCGCCAGTGGCGAACGGTGATTCTGCTGGCGGCTCTGGTCGGTTTGGCGGTTCTGATGGTGCTGATCTGGATACTGGTCTTCATACTGCGGGGGATGTGACATGGGCATGAACTACGCGGATTACCTGAAAATGGATCAACTCCTGGACCTGCAGGAGCCCCGCTCGGATCCGCCCGAGCATGACGAGACGCTGTTCATCATCATCCATCAGGTTTACGAGCTGTGGTTCAAGCTGATGTTGCACGAGTTCGGGCGCATCTGCGCCTGCATGAGAGGGCGTGATCTCTTCGGAGCCATCGCCGGGTTTCAGAGAGTGCGTGCGGTCATGAAGACCCTGGTGGGCCAGCTGGACATCCTGGAGACCATGACCCCCATGTCCTTCTCAGGCTTCAGGGATCGCCTGGAATCTGCCTCAGGACTCCAATCCTCTCAATTCCGCGAGTTCGAGTTCATGCTGGGGCACAAACGGTCGTCGGCCATGGAACAATTTCCCGAAGGCTCCCCACAGCGGGCCACGCTGGAACGCCGCCTGCGGGAGCCGTCCCTGGTGGACGCCTTCCATGCTTTCCTGGCGGGAGAGGGAGTGACGCTTCCCGAGGAGGTTCGCACCCGAGACGTCACCCTGCCCACCGCGGCAAACCAGGTCGTTCAAGATGCAGTGCTGGAACTCTATCTCCAGCGTCCCGAGGTTGGCATTCTCATGGAACTCATGACCGACTTCGACGAGGGTCTGCAGGAGTGGCGCTATCGCCACGTCAAGATGGTGGAACGCACCATCGGCAATAAGCGTGGCACCGGCGGCAGCCTGGGGGTGGAATTCCTCAAGAAGACTCTCTTCAAGCCTATCTTCCCGGACCTGTGGGCCGTACGGCATCGGTTCTGAGATGGCAACCCTCTACGACATCAGCCCGCCGGTGGATGGCGATCATCCGGTCTGGCCCGGCGATACGCCGCCGCGGCGGGAGACTCTCCTGGACATGGGGAAGGGTGACCACCTGACCTTGTGCACCCTGCACAGCACCGTTCATGCCGGCGCCCATGCCGATGCCCCCAGTCATTACGGCGTGGATGCCCCGTCCATCGATGAGCGCCCCCTTGATCTCTACCTCGGACCCTGCCGGGTGGTCCGTCTACAGGCCGAGAGGGGACGGCGCATCGGCGCCGAGGCGATCTCGTGGCCGGTAGGCGCCCCGCGGGTCGTGCTGGCCACCGGCACCTACCCGGACCCGCAAGTCTTCAACGAAGACTTCGCCGCCTACGCTCCGGAACTGGTTGACGCACTGCATGAAGACGGTGTGCGGCTCATCGGCATCGATACCCCCAGCGTGGATCTGTTCGCCAGCAAAGATCTGCCCGTGCACCGGCGCTGCCTGGCCCATGACATGGCCATCCTGGAAGGGCTGGTCCTGGACGATGTGCCGGCAGGCCTGTACGAACTCATCGCCCTGCCGCTGCGCCTGGTGGGCTTTGATGCCAGCCCGGTGCGCGCTGTGCTGCGCGGGCCGACCAGGTCTTGATCTCAGAGCCTGTCAAAGA
>JAPUKF010000025.1 GCA_027295805.1 Acidobacteriota bacterium
CGATGAGCAGCAGGGGATCCTGGCTTTCCACGACCTGACCCTCGGCTACATGAACCTCGCTGACCACGCCGTCGCGGGGCGCCTGCAGTTCATTTTCCATTTTCATGGCCTCCACCACGATGACCCCCTGACCGCTCTTCACGGTCCGGCCCACCTCCACCAGCACCCGGATGATGCGCCCCGGCATGGGGGCCGTGACCAGGCCCGCGCCGTGTCCCGACGCAGTGGGGGAGGCTGACAAGGCACGAGCCGGGTCCCTGAGGTCGAAAGACCATGTACGTCCTCCCATCTCCACGGTGTAGATGGAGCGATCCTGCTGAACTCTCACGGTGTAAGAGCGCTGACCCACCAGCATGGACCAGCAACCTGGACTCACAGAACGGGCATCCACAACCAGCGGCTCCGCCCCATCCGGGCGCACGGTATAGATCGATCCTTCCGCCGCCACCTCCACCTGGTGGATACCGTCATCCCGGGTGAGCGCGAAGATCATGTCTCGCCCCCGCCCGGGAGCCTCCGGGTCAATCCTTCCCGCAGGCTGGCCCACTTCCAGCGGTTCATGGGCCCATGCCGCCGGCTCTCCCCGGCCAGGCGCAGGCGGCGGTCATGGGCAGCAATGAGGGCGGCCGCCAGGGCGACCCGCTGCTCCTCGGCACTCTCGTCTCCGGCAAGATCCAGGGTATGAGTATCCAGGAAACCGGTGTTGAATTCACCGGCTCGAAAGGCGGGATGATCCATCAGCGCGCGGTGAAAGGGAACGGTGGTTCGTACCCCGTCGATGCGGTAATCACCCAGGGCCCGGCGCATGCGGTCCAGTGCCGTATCCCGGTCGCGGCCCCAGGTGATCAGCTTGGCGATCATGGGATCGTATTCCATGGGTACGGTCCAGCCGGAGTAGACACCCGAGTCTTCTCGGACTCCCGGTCCCCCGGGGGGAACATAAGACTCCAGGCGCCCCGGGCTGGGTAAGAACTGGTTGGCTGGATCCTCTGCAAAGATGCGGCACTCGATGGCGGCACCGGTAAGTCGCACATCTTCCTGGCCGAAACCCGGGTCTCTGCCGGCAGCCACCAGGATCTGAGCGCGCACCAGGTCGAGCCCGGTGACCATTTCGGTCACCGGGTGCTCCACCTGCAGGCGGGTATTCATCTCCATGAAGTAGACATCACCAGTGGTGTCCATGATGAACTCCACCGTGCCGGCGTTGCGGTAGCCGACCGCTTCGGCGGCACGCACCGCCATGGCGCCCAGATGCTCCCGCAGTTCTTCGTTGACGGCGGGAGAAGGCGACTCTTCCACCAATTTCTGATGACGGCGCTGGATGGAGCACTCCCGCTCGCCCAGGTGCATGGCCCGGCCGTCGGGGCCGGCCAGGATCTGCACTTCGATATGACGGGAGCTCGTAACAAAGCGTTCCACGAAGACCGATGGATCACCGAACGATGAGCCGGCCTCGGACTGGACGGCGCGGAGGGCGGAAGAGATCTCGCTTTCGGCGTTCACCACCCGCATGCCCTTGCCACCTCCGCCTGCAACAGCCTTGAGAAGCACGGGATAACCCACCTGTTTGGCCACCCGCTTGATCTCATCTTCACCCTGGACAACGCCGTCGGATCCCGGCGTGACCTGGACACCCGCCGCGCGCATGATCCGGCGCGCTTCTACCTTGTTGCCCATGTCCCGAATGGCCGCGGCTGGCGGACCGATGAAGACCAGGCCCGCCTCGGCAACTGTCTCGGCGAAGCCGGCATTTTCAGAGAGAAAACCGTACCCCGGGTGAATGGCCTGGGCTCCGGCCTGGCCGGCCGCCTGGAGGATCTTCTCCCCATTCAGGTAGGAAGCCCGGGGTGCCGCAGCTCCCAGGTGATACGCCTCATCAGCCTCCATGACGTGGCGGGACGTCCGGTCCACGTCGGAGTAGACCGCCACGGTGCCGATACCCATCTCGCGGCAGGCGCGCATGACGCGCACGGCGATCTCTCCGCGATTGGCGATGAGAATCTTGCGGAAAGGCGGGTTCGACATGAACTCAGAGGGGGATATTGCCGTGCTTTTTGGCCGGGTTGGAGTCGCGCTTGTTGCGCAGCAGATCCAGGCCCACGATGAGACGCTCGCGGGTCCTGTGCGGCTCGATCACCTCATCCACGAAGCCCCGTTCAGCGGCGTCGTAGGGATTGGCAAAGCGACGGCGGTATTCATCCGCCCGGCGCTCCCGGGCTTCCTGGGGATTCTCGGAGGCTGCCAGCTCGCGCCGGTACAGGATGCTCACGGCCCCATCGGGCCCCATCACCGCGATCTCGGCGGTGGGATAGGCCAGGTTCAGATCGGCGCGGATATGCTTGGAGGCCATGACACAGTAGGCGCCCCCGTAGGCCTTGCGGGTGATGACGGTGATCTTGGGGACCGTGGCCTCGGCGAAAGCGTAGAGCAGCTTGGCTCCATGACTGATGATGCCGCGCCATTCCTGATCGGTGCCCGGCAGGAACCCAGGCACGTCCTCGAAGGTGATGAGAGGGATATTGAAGGCATCACAGAAGCGGACAAAACGAGCCCCCTTGCGCGCCGAATCGATATCCAGAACACCCGCCAGATGAGCCGGCTGATTGGCCACCACACCCACGGCTCGTCCCCCCAGCCGGGCGAATCCAACGATGATGTTGCGGGCGAACTCCTGGTGAACCTCCAGGAACTCTCCATCGTCCATGACCATACCCAGGAGCTTCTTCATATCGTAGGGCTGGTTGGGATTTTCCGGGATGAGCCTGTCCAACCCCTTCTCCTGACGGTCCACCGGATCATCGGTGGCTGCATGGGGCGGCTCTTCAAGGTTGTTGGCAGGCAGGTAGGAGAAGAGACGGCGCAGCAGGGCCAGGCACGAGCGATCATCGTCGGTGGCGAAATGAGCGACACCGGAGACGGCGGCGTGGGTTTCGGCCCCGCCCAGTTTCTCCTTGCTGACTTCTTCGTGGGTGACGTTGCGAATGACATCCGGCCCGGTGATGAACATGTACGATGTCTCGCGCACCATGGCGATGAAATCAGTGATGGCCGGCGAGTAGACCGCGCCGCCGGCACAGGGACCCATGATGGCCGTCAGCTGGGGTACCACGCCGGAGGCCAGGGTATTGCGCAGGAAGATCTCAGCATAACCGCCCAGGGAGACGACCCCCTCCTGGATACGGGCCCCCCCTGAATCGTTGATGCCGATGATGGGCACGCCATTGCGCACGGCGGTGTCCATGATCTTGCAGATTTTCTGGGCGTAGGTTTCCGACAGGGAGCCACCGAAAACGGTGAAGTCCTGGGAATAGAGCATCACCTCCCGGCCGTCGATGCGCCCATGCCCGGTGATGACGCCGTCACCGGGAATTTTCTTGCGGTCCAGGCCGAAATTATGGCAACGATGGACCACAAAACGGTCGAACTCCTGGAAAGTGCCGGGGTCCAGGAGCTCATGGACCCGCTCACGGGCCGTCAGCTTACCAGCGTCATGCTGCTTTTGAATGCGTTCAGGACCGGCACCAGCCAGGGCTTCCTCATCCCGGCGGTGAAATTCGTCATAGCGATCATTCATGACCCGGGCGTTTCATCGGCCGCGGATTGGGGCAGTCTGGCAATGGCCATGACCCGATCATCCGCCCCCACACCGATGACCCGCACACCCTGGGTAGAACGGCCGATCATGGACACACCGGCCGCCGGCATGCGGATGATCTTGCCCCGGTAGGTGATGAGCATGACCTCCGAGTCCTCGCTGACCCGTTTCAACCCGGCCACCGGCCCATTCCGCTGGCTCACCTTGAGATTGATAAGGCCCTTGCCACCGCGCCCCTGCCGGCGATACTCGCTGATCCGGGTGCGCTTGCCGTAGCCCTTCTCGGTGACAGTTAGGATGGCATCGTCCTCGCCGGCCAGGATTTCCATGGCCACCACCTGGTCGTTCTTGAGCAGGCTGATACCCCTCACGCCACGAGCCGTGCGACCCATGGGCCGGACATCAGAGGCGGCGAAGCGGATGGACAGCCCATTGCGTGTGGCCATGAACACATCCTCACCTTCCTCCGCCAGGCGCACCGACAGAAGCGCATCATCCGGGTCGATACCCAGGGCGATAATGCCGGCCGGCCGCGGGCGCGCAAAAGCCGAGAGTGGGGTGCGTTTGACAATGCCGTTGCGCGTTGCCATCACGACATATTTCTCGCTCTCGAAATCACGCACCACCAACTGGGCCGCCACCGAATCACCCTCCTGCATGGCCAGCAGGTTGACGATGGCTTTCCCCCGCGCCGCCGGGCCCAGGTCGGGAACCCGGTGCACCTTCAGCCAGTGCACACGCCCATGATGGGTGAAGCAAAGCATGTATGCGTGGGTCGAAGCCACGAACATCTCCTCGACGAAATCCTCTTCGTTGAGGACCATGCCGATGCGACCCTTGCCGCCCCGGTTCTGGGCCGAATAAATGGACAGGGCGCTGCGCTTGATATACCCCAGATGCGAAATGGTCACCACCATCTCTTCGTCGGCGATGAGATCTTCCGTGACGAAATCTTCCGCCTCCTGGGGCACGATTTCAGTGCGTCTGGTGTCTGCGAACTTCTTGCGAATCTCGGTCAGCTCATCGACGATGATTTGATCCACAAGTTCGTCGGACGCGAGAATCTCCTCCAGCCTGCGGATGAGGGCCAGGACATCCTCGTACTCGTGGATGATTTTGTCGCGCTCCAGACCTGTGAGGCGCTGCAAGCGCATTTCCAGGATCGCCTGGGCCTGGATATCACTGAGCTTGAAGCGCAGCCGCAAAGCCTCCTTGGCCTCCGGCGGCGATTTGGACGCCCGGATGAGACTGACCACGTCATCCAGGTTGTCCAGGGCGATCTTGAGGCCTTCCAGGATGTGGGCGCGCTCTTTGGCCTTGCGCAGGTCATAATGGGTGCGCCGCACCACCACTTCCCGTCGATGCTCCAGGAAATGGCTCATCATCTGCTTCAGGTTGAGAATCTCCGGGCGCCCGTTGACGATGGCCAGCATGATGATGCCAAAGCTCAACTGCAAGCGAGTGTGCTTGTAGAGCTTATTGAGCACCACCAGGGGCACTTCGCCTTTCTTGAGCTCGATCACCACCCGCATGCCGTCGCGATCCGACTCGTCGCGTATGTCGGAGATCCCGTCCACCTTTTTGTTCCGCACCAGGTCGGCGATCTTGATGATCAATTCGGCCTTGTTGACCTGGTAGGGCAACTCGTGAATCAAGAGGCGCTGGCGATCCTTGCCGTGCTCTTCCACGTCCACGCGGGCGCGCATGAGCACCATGCCGCGGCCCGTGGCATAGGCTCGGTGCACGCCGGCCGTGCCCTGGATGGTGGCGGCAGTGGGAAAGTCGGGGCCCGGGATGTGCTTGATGAGATCGGCGATTGTGATCTCAGGGTTCCGCACCAGTTCCACCAGCCCGTCCACCACCTCTCCCAGGTTATGAGGCGGAATATTGGTGGACATGCCCACAGCGATGCCCGACGAGCCGTTCACCAGAAGGTTGGGGAAGCGGCAGGGAAGAATGAGTGGCTCGGTGAGGGTGTTGTCGTAGTTGGGCCCCATGTCGACGGTTTCTTTCTCGATATCGGCCAGCATCTCGTGGGACAGCCGGTGCATGCGAATCTCGGTGTAGCGCATGGCCGCTGCAGCGTCCCCGTCCACCGAACCGAAGTTGCCCTGACCATTCACCAGGGGGTAGCGCAGCGAGAAATCCTGGACCATGCGGACGATGGTGTCGTAGACCGCCGAATCGCCGTGGGGATGGTACTTGCCGATGACGTCGCCCACCACGCGCGCCGATTTCTTGTACGGCTTGTTGTAGTCGTTTTTCAGGTCGTGCATGGCGTAAAGAACACGTCGATGCACCGGCTTGAGACCGTCCCGGACGTCGGGGAGGGCGCGGCCAACGATGACGCTCATGGCGTACTCGAGATACGACGTACGCATCTCGTCTTCGATATTCACCGGACTGGCGAAAGTTTTTTCTTCCGAGCTCATGCATCCTCCCGGTAGCCGGTGTGGGGACACCGGTCACCGGCCGCTGGTGGTGAACGACTAGATGTCCAGGTTGCGCACCTTCAAGGCATTGTCCTGGATGAACTGGCGGCGAGGCTCCACCTCATCACCCATGAGACGGCTGAAGATGGTCTCTGCTTCAGGCAGGTCATCAATGCGCACCTGGAGAAGCCGGCGCGCTGCAGGATCCATGGTGGTCTCCCAGAGCTGGCCCGGGTTCATCTCGCCGAGACCCTTGTAGCGCTGGATGGTGAGACCTTTCTTTCCTGTGTCCAGGAGAGATTGGTAGAGGGCGTCCCGGGTGGCTATCGAGTTCTCATTGCCATTGCTGCTCACCAGGAAGGGTGGCTCATGCAGGTCTTCAATCTGCTGATAGGCGACCACCAGGTTCTGATAGCCCGGCGAGGTCACCAGGTCGTGGTCGATGTTCACCCGGTCGATCTTGCGCACCAGGGAGTCCACGCTGAAGCGGAACCCTTCCCATTCACTGTCGGCCTCTGGCTCGCTCGCCTCGCGCCCGCTCTTGCGCAATGCCCGCGCAACGGCGCGCACCTTGTCCTCCTGGGCCAGGTCCGTATCCCGATAGAGACCCTGGGACATGAGCACTGCCACCAGACCCGCATCCAGGCCGCGCTGCTCCAGGAGGCCGCGAACATGGGAATAGCGCGCCAGGTTCTTGAGCACCTCGATGAGCCGGATGCCGCTGAGAGTGAGATCCCGGGCCGGCACCTGCACGCTCTGCTCCTCGGCGGCCTTTTCCATGAGGAACTGGGTCAGTTCGCCTTCACTTGAGACATACCGCTCCGCCTTGCCGCGCACCACGCGGTACAGGGGCGGCTGGGCGATATACAGATGGCCCCGTTCAATGAGAGGCCGCATCTGCCGGAAGAAGAAGGTCAGCAGGAGTGTACGAATATGGGATCCGTCCACGTCGGCATCACACATGATGATGATGTGGTGATAGCGCAGTCGCGCCAGATCGAGATCCTTGTCGATACCGCAGCCCAGGGCGGCGATGATGACGCGGATCTCCTCGTGGGCCAGCATCTTGTCGATGCGCGCCTTCTCCACGTTGAGGATTTTTCCCCGCAGGGGCAGAATGGCCTGAAAACTGCGGTCCCGACCCTGCTTGGCCGAGCCGCCGGCGGAGTCTCCCTCCACCAGGTAGAGCTCGCAGCGGGCGGGATCCCTCTCGGAGCAGTCGGCCAGCTTGCCCGGCAGGCTGCCCGAATCAAGAGCGCCTTTACGTCTTGTCAGCTCCTTGGCCTTGCGCGCCGCCTCCCTGGCTCGGGCCGCCTCCACCCCTTTCTCGATGATCCGCTTGGCAATGGCCGGATTCTGTTCAAGAAAACGCGACAATTGATCATTGACCAGGGTTTCCACCAGCCCCTTGACTTCATTGTTGCCCAGCTTGGTCTTGGTCTGGCCCTCGAACTGGGGATTGGGCACCTTGACCGAGATGACCGCGGTCAATCCCTCGCGCACATCATCTCCGCTGAGATTGGTGTCCTTCTGCTGCTTGGAAATAACACTGGATGACGCCATGTAGGCATTGATGCTGCGGGTCAATGCCGCCCGGAAGCCGGTGAGGTGAGTCCCTCCCTCGCGGGTATTGATGGAGTTGGCATAGGTGAAGATCGTCTCGGCGTAGCTGTCGTTGTACTGAAGAGCCACTTCAATGACGACGCCGTCCTTCTCACCCAGTAAATGAATGGGTTCTGGATGGACAGTGCCCTTGGAGGCATTGAGATGTTCAACGAAGGAAATGATGCCACCTTCGTACTTGAACGTGCTGGAGCGGGACTCTCGCTCGTCGGTGAGGACGATCTCGACGCCGGAGTTGAGAAAGGCCAGTTCACGTAGACGCTGGGAAAGAACATCGAAAGAAAATTCGGTGACCTGAAAGATCGAGCGATCGGGCTTGAAGGTGATCTTGGTGCCGCGGCGGTTGGTGGTGCCTTCCTGCGCAAAAGACGTTGTCGGCTCACCGCGGCCGTACGACTGGCGGTAGACCTTGCCGTCGCGCCAGATCTCCAGCTGGAGGGGATCTGAAAGGGCATTGACCACCGAGATGCCGACGCCATGGAGGCCACCGGAGACCTTGTACGTGTCGTTGTCGAACTTGCCGCCGGCGTGGAGAACGGTCATGACCACCTCGGCCGCCGACTTCTGTTCCTCTTCATGCAGATCCACCGGAATGCCACGGCCATCATCCACCACGGTGATGGAGTTATCGAGATTGATGGTGACCTCGATCCGCTTGCAGTAACCGGCCTGGGCCTCGTCGATGGAGTTGTCCACCACCTCGTAGACCAGGTGGTGAAGACCATTGGTCACCGTGTCCCCGATGTACATGGCCGGGGTTTTGCGCACCGCCTCCAGACCGGGGAGGACCTTGATCTTGCTGGCGTCGTAGGTGTTGGCCGAGACCTGATCGTTGTTGACGTTGGGCGCTTCGCTCATCTGATCCCTGGCCCCGTCCCGCGGCCTAATGAGGCGCCTGAAGGGGATTTGAATGGTCCAAAAGATCCCTCAGAAACCGTCAGGAAAAGCGGCTGATTATACCATCCCTCACCCGTAGATGGCGCACAACGCGCCGGTCGCCAGCCCACGCCTCCGCGGATGCCGAAGCCACTAGCACCTGATAGGGTCCGGACAGCAGATGGAGAGCCCGGCGGGTCCTGTGAGCATCCAGTTCCGCATCCACGTCATCCACCAGAAGGAGCGGGTAGGACCCGGTCATCTCCTTGTGCACCAACATCTTGGACATCTTCAGGGCGATGAGGGTGGCCCGTTGCTGCCCGGCCGAGGCAAAACGGCTCATCTCGGCTCCATCCTGATGAATGGAAAGATCGTCCCGTTGCGGCCCGACCAGAGCGTGCCCCCGGCGTATCTCATCCTCGGCCCGTTCCTCATAGGCCGCCATCAGTTGTTCCCGGCTGCCGGTCATTCCCTCTTCAAGGGTAGGATGAGGTTGGTAGGAGATCTCAGGGCGCCGGCCCGGAACCAACTCTGCCGGCCCCTCATCCCGGGCGAGAACTTTCCCCAGCCGCTTGACATAATCCTCTCTTTCACGGCGGATGGTGGCTGCCGTCCCGGCGAGTTGATCATTGAACGCCGCCAGTTGATCCCTCAGAGCAGCCACCGGCCGGGCCTGGCGGGCCTGCTTGAGAAGCCTGTTCTTCTGCCGCAGGGCGCGAAGATGATCCCGGTATGTTTCCACCATGAAGGGCTTGCCCCCCACGATGCCACGATCCAGAAATCGCCGCCGGTCATCGGGGCCACCCCGGAAGAGGGCCAGCCGCGGCGCGGCGAAGACCAGACAAGCCAGTACCCCCAGGGTTCTTCCCAGGTCAGATTGGCACCCGTCCAGCGTTCTCTCCCGCAGCCCGCGCCCTGCTTTCACACCCAGGCGATGACTGACCTGGCGGTGGCTGACCTCCCCGCCCAGAGAGAAAGAACTGCTCCCCCGGCGCGGCAGAGCATCCACTCGCGCCGTGCGGAAGGATCGCCCCATGGCCAGGAAAAAACAGGCCTCAAGAAGATTGGTCTTGCCATGGCCGTTATCCCCAGAGATGACGTTCAGCCCCGCGCACCACTCAATATGTGTGTCTTGAAGATTTCGGAACGACACACAGTTGAGGGACCGCAGGACCGTTTCAGTCGGCTTCTTCACCCCGAAGCTGCATCGGCATGACCACGTACCTGTACTCGGCGTCCGATTCTTCCTCGGGCAGGAACAAACCCTGCGTATTGGAGTCTTTCAGAATCATACGCACACGGGGACAACTCAATGATTCGGCGAAATCGATGACATAGCGGGCATTGAAGCCGATGGCAACACCTTTTCCCTTGTAATCCACTGTCAGGACTTCACTGGCCTCGCCCAGGTCAGGAGAATTGGAGGTGATCTCCAGGCGATCCTTGGATAGATCAAAACGCACGGCTCGCGAGCGCTCACTGGACAGCAGGGAAACACGCTTGAGGGCAGCCGCCAGAAGCTCGCGATCAATGCCAATCTGATGGTCGTCAAAGTCGGGCAGCACCTTCTCGTAGGCCGGAAACGACTTCTCAAGGGACCGTGACGTGAGTACGGACCGATCAACCCGGAAGAGAATGTGGTTGTCTACCTCGCCGCAGGAAATCTGGTCTTCCTCGTCCAGATCGGCAAGCAGTTTGAGCAATTCGGCCATGGTTTTGCGATGGACAACCTGGCGGATACCCTTCTTGAGCGGCTTGATATCCAGTTCGCGGCTGGTATAGGCCAGGCGATGGCCGTCGGTGGCCACCAGGGTCAGAGTCTTCCCTTCCACCGAAAAGAGGGCGCCGTTGAGAGAATAGACAGGGTCGTCCACGGTGATGGCGAATATCACCCGGGCGATCATCTCCCGCAACTGGGCGGCGGGCAACTGCACGGGATCTTTCAGGGCCGTCTCCGGGAGGCTGGGGAAATCAGCCGCCGGCAGTCCTCGCAGCATGAATTTGGACTGCTCGCATTCAATCCCCAGATCATGGTCACCGGAGCGCCTGAACTGGATCTCACCGCGGGGTAAGCTGCGCACCACATCGAAGACCTTGCGGGCGGGAACGGTGATCTCACCGGTCCTGGAGATGCTCGCTTCACAACGGGTACGGAAACCAACCTCGAGATCGGTGGCCACCAGTTGCAGGCCTTCCTTGTCGGCAACGAGAAGCAGGTGGGAGAGAATCGGCATCGTGGTCTTGCGTTCCACGATGCCCTGCACCAGAGCCAGTTGGCTCAGCAAGTCCTCTTTTTTGACAATGAATTCCACGTGAACCTCCGTGGGGCTCGTTCTTGAACTAGAAGAACTCTTTTAAAAGAATAGATATCTCATAGCAGCAGTAGTAGAACCTGTGAAAGATGTGGAGCTATAGTCTAAACGGTTCCACGCACAGGATAATAGCCGGGCCGGGGACGCAGGAAAAGCCTGTGAAGGGCCGGGCCGGAAGGTTGTGGAAACCATGGTCAGGGCCGCGCGGCTATTCTTCCACATCGGCATCAACAGTGGAAACTGTGCAAGCCTCTGGTAGCTCATTGAAACGACTCGAGAAGTGCGTTTAGGCGCCTGTCTAGATCGGCGTCTTCCTGGCGGTGGCGGGCCACCTTGCGCACGGCATGGAGAACGGTGGAGTGATGCTTACCGCCGAATCGCCGCCCGATTTCGGGCAGAGAGAGTTGCGTGATCTGCTTGCAGATATACATGGCAGCGTGCCGTGCCGTGGTCACCTCTCTTGAATTATCACGGTCGCGTATCTGGGCCACGCGCAC